>DASTYT010000090.1 GCA_035764725.1 Candidatus Methylomirabilota bacterium
AGCAGAGGAAGGCCATCAGCACGGCGGGGCGCAGCATCGGGTGGAAGCGGTGGAAGCCCAGGATCTCCGCCAGCAGCGTGATCGTGAAGCCCACGCCGCCCACGGCGATCATGGTCATGATCCCGAAGCCCACCCACCAGCCCCAGGGATAGGCGTTGTTGATGTTGGCGACGCTGGCGATGCCGGTGGCGTAGCGGATCAGCGTGAGGACGACGCCCACCGCCATGATGGCCAGCAGCACCAGATCCCACCACGTGAGCCGGAAGCCCGCGAAGAGGCGGCCGACGCCCAGCGCGTCCCACATGGGCCCAAAGCGGCCGAGCCGCGTCTGCACGCTCACGCGTGGGGCGCCTCGGGCCCCCGGTTCTTGTTGCGGCGGTGCACGATCCATGCGAGCGCGGCGAAAAGGCCGTACAGGAGGCCAAACACGTGCGGCGTGACCCGGAGCCAGCGGTGCGTGAGGTCCGGCATGGGCTCCTTGGGCAGCCCCGTGATGTAGCCGAGCTGCTCGAAGGGCACCGAGGAGAGGTGGAGCACGCTGGTCCCGCCTACCTCGTCGAGCCCGTAGATCTCGGGGATGTAGGTGCCGGGCGCGGTGGCGATGCGGCGCTTGGCTTCCGCCACCATGTCGTCCCGGTCGCCGAAGCTGATGGCGCCGGTGGGGCACACCGTGGCGCACGCGGGCTTGAGCTGCGCCTCGATGCGGTCGGCGCAGAACGTGCACTTGTGGATGAGGGGCGCGCGGCTCTCGTAGTCGTACTTCGGGATCAGGAAGGGGCAGGCCTGCATGCACGCCCGGCAGCCGATGCAGCGGTTGCTGTTGAACACCACGGGCCCGCGATCCGTCTTGCGCAGCGCGGTGGTGGGGCAGGCGGAGGCGCAGGCCGGGTGCTCGCAGTGCATGCAGAGCTGGCGGCCGAACACCCAGTTGGGCCGGGCCCCGGTGGTGATCTCGTTGAAGGTGATCAGGGTGTAGTTGTTGGCGTCCAGATCGCGCGGGTTCTGATAGCCGGGCCCCGCGAAGAAGTCCGTGTGGTCCGCGGGCCGGTCGTTCCACGCTTTGCACGCGATCATGCAGGCGCGGCACCCGATGCATCGGGTGTTGTCCTGGATCATCGTCTTCGTCTTGACCTTCGGCGCGCCGGGCTTCGCGGGGGCGGGATCGCTCATGCGCGGGCCTTCTTCTTGAGATTGCAGAGGAACACCTTGGTCTCCGGGATCCAGGAGTTGGGATCGCCCACGCTGGCGGTGAGGTCGTTGGCGATCTCGCCCGGCACGATGCCGGCATAGCCCCAGTGCCAGGGCAAGCCGATCTCGTCGATGAGGCGATCGTCCACGTAGTAGGGCTGGAAGCGCTCGGTGACGAGCGCGTACACCTCGATGGAGCCTCGCGCGCTCGACACGATCACGCGATCACCGTTCTTGATGCCCTCGCGCGCGGCCAGCGCGCTGCCGATCTCCACGAAGGCGTGCGGCACCAGGCCCACCAGCCACGGCATGTTGCGGCTCATCGCGCCGGTCTGCCAGTGCTCGGACACGCGGTAGGTGGTGGCGACGAGCGGGAACTCCTGGGGGGTGCCGTAGCGGTCGAACTCGGTGGAGCGCCACACCTGCGCGCACGGGCTGAACGGCACCGGCGAGAGCAGATTCTTCACCGGGCTCTCCACCGGCTCGTAGTGTTCGGGGAAGGGCCCATCGACCAGGTCCGGAGAGAAGAGCTGACCCACCCCCGAGGCCAGCATGATGAAGGGATTGGTCGCGCCCGGCGGCATGGCGCCGTCCGGCACGTCGCCCTCCCAGGCCTTCTTCTCGGCGTCCCAGCGGATCACCCACTTGCGCGGGTTGAAGGGCTCGCCCTTGCGGTTCACCGAGGCGCGGTTATAGAGGATGCGCCGGTTCATCGGCCAGGCCCAGGCCCACCGGGGATGGAGCCCGATGCCGTTGGGGGCGTCGGCGGCGTCGCGCCGGGCGGCGAGGTTCCCCTCTTCCGTGTAGCCGCCACAGTAGATCCAGTTGCCCGAGAGCGTGCTGCCGTCGTCGCGGAGCTGGGCGAAGGCGGCCACCTGCTTGCCGGCCGCGAGCCGCGTGCCGTCCGCGCCCGTCACGTCGGCCGTGTAGCGCCCGTTCATCTCCTTCGCCACGCGATGCGGATCCGCCTCGTTGTGCCCGGGCTCCGTGTAGTCCCACGCCAGATGGCGGATCGGGTCGGGGAACACGCCGTCCTTCTCGTAGGCCGCCTTGAGCGCGCGGGCCAGCCCGTCGATGATGTCCAGATCCGGCCGGCTGTCGGCGATCGGCTTGATCGCGCGGTAGCGCCACTGGGCCCAGCGGCCACTGTTGACGATGCTGCCTTCCTTCTCCACCCCGGAGCAGGCGGGGAGGACGAACACTTCCGTCCCTATCTGCTTGGGATCGACACCCGGCCGCTTCCAGAAGCCCGCCGTCTCGTGCTCGAAGAGATCGGCCACCACCAGCCACTCGAGCTTGTCGAGCCCCGCGCGCACCAGGCGCGCGTTGGCGCCGCCCACCGCGGGGTTCTGGCCGAAGCAGAACATGCCCTTCACCTCGCCCGCGAACATGGCGTGGGTGAGCGCGAGGAAGGCATAGCCCTGGCTCTGGAACCCGCGCCCGAGCTTCGGCAGATTGGCGAAGGCGAAGCCGTGCGGCGCGACCGCGTGCTCGCCCCACCAGGCCTTGAGCAGGCTCACCACGTATTTCGGGGTGTTCTGGAGCCAGTTGGCGCTCTGCGGGTTGGCCGCCACCGGCGTCACGCGCTTGAGATAGTCGGCCAGATCCGAGTCGTCCTCGACCGGCATCTTGAGATAGCCGGGCAGGATGTCGTAGTTGAGACCTTGGTCCGTCGAGCCCTGCACGTTCGACTCGCCGCGCATGGCGTTGACCCCGCCGCCCGCCACCCCGATGTTGCCCAGCAGGAGCTGGAGAATGGCGTAGGAGCGGATGTTCTGCGTCCCGTGGCTGTGCTGGGCCGTGCCCATGGCGTAGAGCCACGTGCCCGCCCGGTCGGGCGCGTAGGTCGACGTATAGAGATCGCAGACCTGGAGATAGGCTTCCTTCGGCGTCCCGGTGATGCGGCACACGGTGTCCGCGTCGTAGCGCGCGAAGTGCTGCTTCAGGAGCTGGAACACGCAGCGCGGGTGCTTGAGCGTGGGATCGGTCTTGGGCTGGCCTTGCTCGTCCAGCTCGTAAGCCCACTTCGCCTTGTCATAGCGGCGCGCCTGCGCGTCCCAGCCCGCGAAGAGCCCATCCGCGAAGCCGTAGCCCGCGCCCACGATCCAGGAGGCGTTCGTGTACTCGCGCACGTACTCGTGCTGGATTCGGTCGTGGTCCAGCGCGTACTTGATCATGCCGCCCACGAAGGCGATGTCCGTGCCGGAGCGGAGCTTGGCGTAGACGTCCGCGATCGCGCTCGTACGGTTGAAGCGCGGGTCCACGTGCAGGATGTAGGCCCCGCGCTCCTTCGTGCGCGTGAGCCAGTTCATGGCGATCGGGTGGTCCTCGGCCGGGTTGCCGCCCATGATCAGGACGACGTCGGCGTTGAGCATGTCCACCCAGTGGTTGGTCATCGCCCCCCTGCCGAACGAGGCCGCCAGACCGGCGACCGTGGAGCTGTGTCAGAGTCGGGCCTGATGCTCGACGTAGCAGAGGCCGAGCGCCCGCATGAGCTTCACGAGGAGATAGGCCTCCTCGTTGTCGAGCGCCGAGCCGCCGAGGCAGGCGATGGCCTCCGTGCGGTTGACGATGCGGCCGTTCACGGTGGTCTTGAAGCTGCGGTCGCGCGTCGCCTTCACCTTGGTGGCGATGCGCGCGAGCGCCCAGTCCCACGTCTTCTCCTCCCAGGCCGTGCCGCCCGCCGCGCGGTAGAGCACCTTCTGGAGGCGCCGGGGGTTGTTCACCACCTGGATGGCGGAGGCGCCCTTGCTGCAGAGGGTGCCCTCGCTCACCGGGTGAGAAGGGTCACCTTCAATATTCATCACGCGGCCGTTCTGGGTGGAGACGACCTGGCCGCAGCCGACGCCGCAGAAGGGGCAGACCGTGGTGGAGGCGGTAGCGCCGCGGGTCTTGAGCACGGGGGCGGCGGGCGCGCAGCCGGCCTGGGTGAGGGAGGCCGCCGCGATGGCGCCGGTGGTCAGCCCGCCGAGGCCGCCGATGAACTGACGGCGCGTCGGCTGCGTGGAGGACTGCTGCGTGGGTTCGGACGCTGACTCCGCGCCCGGGTCCGGGACTTCCCCGTCGCTCATCGCGGCGAGGATACCCTGCCGGGAGGCCGCCGCCCAAATAAGACGAAGGGCGTATGCGGCCCGCCGCGTCGGCTGGCGGCGCGCAACCCCTAGTGGGCCGCTGTCGAGCCCTCCCGCCCGCTCCCCCGCGACGCCAGATGGCCCAGCTCGATGGGGATGGCGGCCTTGGCCAGCACCGTGAAGACGAAGGCGCCAAGCGCCCAGAGCCCCGCGCTCACCGTGAGCTCCACCCAGGTCGGCACATAGCGGGGGATCTTGCCCCAGGGCTCGGGGACGAAGCCCGGGATGATGGTGCCGATGCTCTTCTCGATCAGGACGCCGACGAAGAGGAGCGCGCAGGCGAGATAGAGGAGCGGCAGCGTCCGGCGCACGCGATGCACGCTCAGCATCACGGCGGCGGTCACGACCAGCGCCACGGAGGTCCAGCTCCAGGGGACGAGATCGGTGCGCCCCTCGAGGCCGCGGTAGAGGTACACCGCGCTCTCGCTGTGATGGGTGGTGCGGTAGAACTCCGTGAAGAGCTCGGAAACCAGCATCACGATCCCCACCTGGGCCGCCACCGTGGCCACCAGCGCGAGCTTCTGGATGGTGGAGTCGGGCACCGCATAGGGGGTGGCCCGCCGGATCACCGCCAGGATGATGATCATGAGCGCCGGGCCCGCGGCGAAGGCGGTGGCGAGGAAGCGCGGGCCGAGCAGGGCCGTGTTCCAGTACGGCCGCGCGGGCAGCCCCGCGTAGAGGAAGGCCGTCACCAGGTGCACGCTCACCGCCCAGAGGATGGAGAGGAACACCATGGGCACGTAGTAGCGGGGGTTGGGCTCGCGGCCGCGGTAGTGGCTGTAGAGGATGTAGAACGGCACCGCGAGGTTCAGGACGAGGTAGCCGTTCAGGACGAGGATGTCCCAGGCCAGCATGGAGCGCGGCCAGTTGTAGATGCCAATGACGGGCGTGAGGTGCCAGAGCCGCTCCGGCCCGCCCACGTCCACCACCACGAAGCCGATGGCGGCGACGAGGGCAGCCACCGCCAGGCCCTCGCCGAAGAGCACCGCGCTCTTGAAGTCCTGGTCGTGGAGCACATAGGTAGGCATCACCAGGATGACCGCGGCCGCCGCCATGCCCACCAGGAACGTGAAGCAGGAGATGTAGAGTCCCCAGCTCACGTGGTCGTGCATGCCAGTGGCGGCCAGCCCCTCACGGAGCTGGACGGAGTAGGCGAACGCGCCGGCCAGCATCACCAGCGTGAGCACGGCCATCCAGGCGTGGTAGAGGGGCCGGCCGCTGGTGACCTCGCGGAGTCCGCTCACGAAGAAGCCGATGAGGGACGCGCGGGGCGGGGGAGCCGTCATCGTGCTCATGCGCGTCAGTCCATGTAGTACCAGAACTTCGGCTCGGTCCCGAGATCCTCCTTGAGCCGGAACACTTTCTTGTTGGCGAGCACCCAGCGAATCTCACTGTCCGGGTCGAGGAGATTGCCGAAGATGCGCGCGCCTGTCGGGCAGGCCTCCACGCAGGCCGGGTTCCGCCCCTCGCGCGAGCGCTGGATGCAGAAGGTGCACTTCTCCACGACGCCCCGCTTCCGCAGGCGGTTGCCGAGATAGTGCTGATGCGGGTTCACCTCGTCGGCGGGCACCACCGGCTCGCTCCAGTTGAAGCGGCGCGCGTCGTAGGGGCAGGCCGCGATGCAGTAGCGGCAGCCGATGCACCAGTTGTAGTCCACGACCACGATGCCGTCGGGCTCCATCCACGTGGCCTTGACGGGGCAGACGTCCACGCAGGGCGGGTTCTGGCAGTGGAAGCACTGGGTGCCGATGTAGAAGTGCCCGGCCGCCGGCACCTCGTGGAAGAAGTCGTCCTCGGCGTGGCCGAAGTCGATCTGTCCCTTCTTGTGCTCGTGGATGCGGATGTACTGGATCGCCGATTTCCGATCCTGATTATTCTCCTTCACGCAGCCGCGGATGCAGTCCATGTAGCCCCGGCACTTGGAGATGTTGAAGGCGTAGCCGTAGAGCACGCCCGGCCGCGCGTCGCTGGGGGAGATGTCCACGCGTTGCCCGGTGCGCAGCTCGTGCAGGCGCTCGAGCCGCCGCACCGTGTCCACCTTCTCCTGGTCGGTCATCAGGCGGAAGTTCCCCTGGAAGTATTCCTGCCAGTCGAGCACCGCCTTCTCGCGCGTTTCGGCGGACGCGATGGGGTTGCACGCGGTCTGGAAGAGCCCGAGCCCGGCCAGGAGGCCGGCGGTGATGCCGCCAATCGCGGTGCGCCGGTCCACTTGGCGCTCGAGGAGCTGGCGGAAGCCGGAGAGATGCGGATCCTCCGCGGGGTCCACGCCGTCGGGCGGCGGGACGTCGGCGGCGAGGTGGCGCACGCGGTCGAGGCCAGCCTCCGCGTCGGACCAGCCGCTCCCGCCGCATCCGCATCCGCCGCTCCCGCAGCCGCAGCTGCCATCGTGCGCGGGGCGCGGCTGTATGACGGGCAGGGGGCGCCGGAGGGGCGTGCTCATCGATCGCCTCGCGTCATTCGTCTTTTCTCCCCGCCACGGCGGGCCAGCGCGTATCCCACCGTGGCGCGTGCGGGTTGTGGCACTGCGCGCAGGCAAAGACCACGCGCGGCGGCGCCCAGCCGCCCGCGCGCTTGCCATGGGCGCCGCTCGCCCAGTCGGCCGCCTGGCGGCTGTGGCACTGGGCGCAGACCTGATAGCTGTGGTCGTAGTCGACCGGGCTCTTCTCCAGCGTGCGCAGGTTGTCGGGGGCGTCCGGGGCATGGCACGTGGCGCAGCTCATCACCGTCGCGGGCGCATGCTCGAGCTTGACGCTCCAGTGCGCGCGCCGGGCTGAGTTGGCCGGCCCACGCATCCGCTCGAGCGGCACCGTGTGGCAGGTGGAGCAGGGGTACTTCTCCATGACGGGCGTGCGCGCCAGCACGAAGAAGCGCGGGCGGTCCGAGTAGCCCTGCGCCTCCACTCGCGGCGCGTTCGCCAGGTAGGGCTCGCTGCTGAGCCCTGCGTCGGGGTTCGGCGCCGTCGCGTGCTCGGTGATCTGCAGCACGGCAACGTGCTCCTCCTTCTCGTGGCACGCGGCAAGGCCGAGCGTTACCGCCAGCAGCGCCCCCGCGAGCGGCCCGGCGCCCTTCACCGCGCGCCGCCCTCTCCCGGCCGCGCGAAGGCCTCCGAGGATGTCGTGCCCAGCGCGTGGCACTGCCGGCAGCTCACGCGCTGGGGATGTGAGGTACGGAACGCGTCTACCGCGCCCGGCCCCGCGTGGCAGGCGCGGCAGTTCTCTCGCATCTGGAGCGCGTGCGGGATGCGCGGCGGGCTCCCCAGCATGGCCGCGCCTTTGAGCGGCGGCGGGGCCGATGCCTCCCAGGCGCTCGCCTGGAACGCGGGCCGCCCCGCCTGGGGCACATGGCACTGCCGGCACGAGGTCATCTCGGGGTGCGGTGTCACCGGCGCAAAGGCCTCGAAGCGCGGCACCCAGCCGCCCTCGGCGTGGCAGGCCAGGCACGCCTTGCCGAAGGCCTGGCGCTCGTCCACGGGGTGCGGGATCACCGGCGGCGCGCCCGGGTAGGCGCGGCGCGCGTAGTACACCTCGCGCGTGCGCTTGCGGTTGGGCTCCGTCGGCATGGCGGCGTAGTCGGCCGCGCGCGCCACGCGCGCGTACATGCCGGCCTCCGACGGCAGCGTGGGGGTGGTCTCCGCGGCCACGGGCATCACGCGCGCGGGCTCGCGCCCGGCGATCAGGCTCTGGCCCGCGACGACGACGACGGCCGCCATCAGCAAGACGGCCAGCCCGATCAGGAAATAGCGCGATCGGTCCACGGGACGTCCGGCCTCAGGCCCGCTCCACCTTCACCGCGCACTTCTTGTAGTCGGGCTGGCCCGAGATGGGGCAGAAGGCGTCCAGCGTCAGCTCATTGATCAGGAGCGACTCGTCGAAGAACGGCACGAACACCTGCCCCTCGGGCGGCCGCGCGCGGCCGTCGATCTGCGCGGGCAAAACAAGCGCCCCGCGGCGCGTGGTGAGGCGCACGCGCTGGCCGTTGGCGATGCCGAGGCGCCGCGCGTCGTCGGGATGGAGCTCCACGTACGCGGCGGGGACCGCCTGGTGCAGGATCGGTACGCGACGAGTCAGGGAGCCCGTGTGCCAGTGCTCGAGCACGCGCCCGGTGTTGAGCCAGAACGGATACTGCGCGTCCGGCGACTCGGCCGCAGCCTCGTAGGGCCGGAACCAGATCCACGCCCGCCGGTCCGGCTTGCCGTAGAAGTCGAAGGCGGCCTTGGCGGCGGGATCGTACTGCGCGTTGTAGCGCCACTTGGTCTCCTTGCCGTTCACGAAGGGCCAGATCACCCCCGGCCGGTTCCGGAGCTCCTCGTAGGGGGCCATCTCGTGCTCAGGCCCGGCCTGGAAGCGGCGGTACTCCTTCCAGATCTCCTCGATGTGTGCCGGCTCGCTCCAGGGGAAGAGCTTGTCGAAGCCCATGCGTCGCGCCACCTCGATGATCTGCCAGGTGTCCGACATGGCCTCGCCGGGCGGCCGCAGCATGGCTTCCCAGTGCTGGGTGCGCCGCTCCGAGTTGCCGAACATCCCCTCGCGCTCGATCCACATCGCCGCGGGCAGGATCACGTCGGCCACGTCCGTGGTAGGCGTGGGGTAGACGTCGGAGACCACGATGAAGCGATCGTCCTTCTTCAGGCCGTCGCGGTACCGGCGCAGCTTGGGCATCGTTACCATGGGGTTCGTGGTCTGGATCCACATGAAACGAATCTCTCCGCGATCCACCGCCCGGAACATCTCCACCGTGTGATAGGTGGGCTTCGGCGCGATACGCTCCAGGGGCACGTCCCAGATCTCGGCGGCGAGCTTCCGCGCCTTCTCGTCCGTCACATCCCCGTGGGGAAGGCGCTGGGTCAGCGTGCCGACCTCGCGCACCGTTCCGCACGCGCTCGGCTGGCCGGTGAGGGAGAAGGGGCTGTTGCCCGGCGTGGCGATCTTTCCCACCAGGAGATGGATGTTGTAGGCGAGGTTGTTGATCCACGTCCCGCGCGTGTGCTGGTTGAAGCCCATGCACCAGAGGCTCATGACCTTCTTCTTCGGGTCGCCGTAGAGCGAGGCGAGGTAGCGCAGCTCGCGCGCGGGCACACCGGAGAGCGCTTCCACCTTCTCGACCGTGTAGTCGCCCAGCAGCTCGCGATAGCGCTCGAACGTTACCGTCTTCGGCTCATCCTTGAAGGTAAACTTGTCCTCGAGCCCGTAGCCGATGTTGGTCTTGCCCTCGTGGAACGACACGTGGTCGCGCACGAAGCCCGCGTGCACCCAGTCGTTCCGGATGATCTCGTGGCAGATGGCATTGGCGATGGCGAGATCGGTCTGGGGCTTGAAGAGGATGCTCCGGTCGGCGGCCATGCTGGTCCGCGTCCAGCGCGTGGCGAGGTCGATGATCTTGACCTCGGGGTTCTTCAGCCGCCGCTCGAGCAGGCGGGAGAAGAGCACCGGGTGCATCTCCGCCATGTTGTTGCCCCAGAGCACGAAGACATCCGCGTGGTCGATGTCCTCGTAGTTGCCCATGGGCTCGTCGAGGCCGAAGCTCGACATGAACCCCGTGACCGCGCTCGCCATGCAGAGCCGCGCATTGGCCTCGAGATTGTTGGTGCCGATGGCGCCCTTCATGAACTTCGAGGCGACGTAGCCGTCGGGGATGGTCCACTGGCCCGAGCCGTACATGGCCACCGCGTCCTTGCCGTGGGCCTTGATGGTCTCCGCCATCTTCGACGCCACGAGGTCGAGGGCCTCCTTCATGGGGACGGGGGTGAGCTTGCCGTCCTTCCGCACCATCGCGCGGGTGAGGCGGTCCTTGCCGTAGAGGGCCATGACGGAGTGATAGCCCTTCACGCAGGCGAGCCCGCGGTTCACGGAGCTCGCGGGATCACCCTTCACCGCGACCGCTCGGCCGTTGCTGATGCCCACGAGGAGCCCGCAGCCGACCCCGCAGAAGCGACAAGGCGTCTTCTTCCAGGCGACGTCGCCATTGGCCGGCTGGGCGTTCCCGCCGGCCGCGGGCTGTGTGGGGGCGCCGGCCGGGCCGGCGGCGAACAGCACGCCCGGGAACATGGCCTCGGCCGCGCTGATCGCCGCACCCGCCGCCATGGACTTGAGGAGCTCGCGCCGCGTCATGGCCGCGCCTCGGCGTCGGCGTCCCCGGCGGGCTCAGTGTCGGCCAGGCCCGCGACGAGGCCCAGTCCGTGCAGCCCCGGCAGCGCCGCCAGCGCCACCTCGAGCGCGGCCTCGGCGGCCTCGTCCGGCGTGTCGGTGATCAGGACGAGGAGGTCGCGATTGAGGGCAGGCACGACCTGGCAGCCGCGCAGCCGGCCGAGCGCTGCGGCCAACTCGTCACGCCGTCCCGTAGCCGGGTAGGCCAGATAGCTCTTGATTGGCATATGGGCGCCCTCGCTTTCTTGAGCGTGCAGCGCAAGTCGCGATCGGCGGGCAGTATGCGGCGACAAGGGCGAATTCTCAATGGGACAAAGGACGTACAGAGCGCCGCCGCGCCGGCCCTTGTCGGACCGGCGCGGCGCGTCAGCGGCGCGGCTACTTCCCGATGGTGGCTTTGATCGACCCCAGGTGCTCGTTCACGTGATTGATCAGCACGCCCTCGACGATCTGCTCCACTGTCATGGCGGGCATGCCCGTCATCAGCGTGCCGGACTTCTTGAGATCCGCGTCCGACATCCCCTTCACGATGGCCGAGGCGCTCGCGATGCCCTTCTTGTTGAGCGCGACCGTCTCCGCCTTCGTGCAGCCGGCGAAGTCCTTCGCGTGCTGCGCGTTCATCTCGTCCAGCATCTGCATGGAGAAGGGCGGAAGGGTCTGCCCGGCCGCCACCGCCTTGGCCATACCCGAGATCGGCTCGTGCGCGCCCGCGGCGTGATGCGCCGTCACCCCCACCGGCCACTTCTCGGCCGAGGTCACCTTCTTCCAGTCGGCGTCCGACATCTTCTCGATCGTCTCGGTCAGTGCGTTCGCCCGCTCCTCGAACTGCTTCGCCAGCATGTCCGACCGTGCGCCCATGGCTGCCTCCTAGAGCTAGAGGGTTGTCTGACTTCACGGCCACCGTAGCACCGGGGTCCAGAGGCCGCAATGACCTGGGAGGTAACATTCGTGGCGCGTAATAGATGTGCAATGAAACGCCCGGTTATGCCGCGGGAGCGTATTGGCCACGAGTTGCACCTTGAGGTAGCCTGGCTACGTGGGCACGCTGCGCCTCGAAGAGATCTTCCGCGCCGAGCACGGCCGCATCCTGGCCACGCTCATCCGTCTTCTCGGCGATTTCGACGCCGCCGAGGAAGCGCTGCAGGAAGCGGTGGCGACCGCGCTCGAGCAGTGGCCGCAGCAGGGCACGCCCGGCAACCCGGCAAGCTGGCTCATCTCCACCGCGCGGCACAAGGCCATCGACGGCATGCGCCGCCGCGCCTTCCTCACGCGCAAGCAGGACGAGATCGCGCGACATATGGAGCAGACGGCGCCCGCCTCGGCGGCGGTCGGCGCGCCCGACTCGGACGGCGCCGGGCTGGGTGTCGGCCTCGGCGCGGAGGAGAGCGACGGCTCCCTCGCCGAGGACCGCCTGCGCCTGATCTTCACCTGCTGCCACCCCGCGCTCGCTCCGGACACTCAGGTGGCGCTGACGCTCCGGACGCTCGGCGGGCTCTCGACGGAAGAGATCGCCCACGCCTTCTTCGTCCCCACGCCCACCATGGCCCAGCGCCTGGTGCGCGCCAAGGGCAAGATCCGCGCCGCCGGCATCCCGTACGTGCTGCCTCCAGATGATGCCCTCGGGGAGCGCCTGCAGGCGGTGATGGCGGTGGTCTACCTCGTCTTCAACGAGGGCTACAGCGCGAGCTTCGGCGCGAGTCTCGTGCGGGACGATCTCTGCGAGCACGCCATTCGCCTCGGGCGCATGCTCGTCGAGCTCCTGCCCAGGCAGCCGGAAGCGCGAGGCTTGCTAGCGCTGATGCTCCTCCACGACGCGCGCCGCGCCACGCGCCTCGACGGCTGTGGCGACCTCGTCATGCTGGAGGACCAGGACCGCAGGCGCTGGGATCAGGCGCAGATCGAGGAAGGCGCGGCGCTGGTGGAGTCGGCGCTCCGCGCGGCCGGCCGCGGCGCGGGGCCGTATGCGCTACAGGCCGCGATCGCCGCGGTGCACGCCAACGCGAGGACCGCGGCGGAGACCGATTGGAAGGAGATCGTCGCCCTCTACGGCGTGCTCGCTGAGGTGCATCCCACGCCGGTGGTGGAGCTCAACCGTGCGGTGGCGGTCGCCATGGCGGGGGACGTGGCACGCGGGCTTGGGCTGGTTGACGCGCTGGCCGAGCGCGGGGAGCTCGCGGCGTATCACCTCCTGCCCACGGCGCGGGCCGAGCTGCTGCGGCGGCTCGGCCGGCGCGGGGAGGCCGCCAAGGCCTACCGCCGCGCGCTCGACCTGGTGAAGAACGAGGCGGAGCGCCGGCACCTCGAGAAGCGCCTGGCCGAGGTGGCCTAGCGCCCCGCCTCCTTCCATCCGCTACTTCCGCAGGGACCGCAGGCCCGTGCGCACCTCCTCGCAGAGGAGCTGCGGCTGCTCCCACGCCGCGAAGTGCCCGCCCTTGGGGATATCCGGTTGTAGTGGATGAGCTTTGGATACGCCTTCTCGGCCCAGCTCCGCGGGGCCTGATGGAGCTCGTCGGGGAAGACGCTGACGGCCACCGGGATGCGGACGTTCTTGGGGGTGAAGAAGGTGAGCTTGAACTCCCAGTAGAGGCGCGCCGAGGACACCCCCGTGTTCGTCAGCCAGTAGAGCGTGATGTTGTCGAGGACATGTCGCGCGTCAGACCTTCCGGCTGCCCGTCGAAGACCCGCGAGATGAGCTCCAGGCTCCGCGTCTCCGCCCCCATCAGATCGGTGACGATCGCGCCCCAGTCGCCGCCCTGCGCGACATAGCGCGTGTACCCCAGGCGTTGCATTAGCGTGATCCACGCCCGCGCGATGCGCGGGGCGTCCCAGCCGGTCGTGGCCGGCTTGCCCGAGAACCCGTAGCCCGGCATCGACGGGATCACCAGGTGGAAGGCATCCGACGCGCTCGCGCCGTGGGCCGTCGGATTGGTCAGCGGCTCGACGATCTTCAGCTGCTCGACGACCGAGCCGGGCCAGCCGTGAGTAACGATCATCGGGAGAGCGTCTTCGTGCTTCGAGCGGACGTGAATGAAGTGGATGTCCAGCCCATCGATCTCGGTGAGGAATTGCGGGAGGGCGTTGAGCCTCGCCTCGACCTTGCGCCAGTCGTATTCCGTCGCCCAGTAGCGCGCCAGCTTCTGAATCGTCCCGAGCCGCGTCCCCTGCGAGTAGTCCGAGACGGTCTCCTTGTCGGGCCAGCGCGTGGCCGCGACGCGGGCGCGCAGGGCCGTAAGCTCCTGCTCGGGGATCTGGATAGAGAACGGCCGGATGGTCGTGTCAGCCATGGGGGGACCTCCTGCTGCGGTGAGGGCGCTACACCTGGTAGTGATCGCGGGGTCGCGCGGAGGCCGATCCTTCGCAGTGGCCATCTCCCGGATAGCCCGTAGTGCGACGCCTGTCAAGGATAGTCGCGCTCTGGAACTGTAGGTGGCACGAGAGCCAGGGTCTCCCGGACCAATTACTGTGGGATGATTGGCTGCCGCGCGCCGGTGAAAGCTTGGAGGAGGTGACCCTCGATGCCCGAACATGACCTCAGCAAGCCCGCAGTCGACGTCCGCGAAGAGCACGGAGTCTGGTGGATCACGTTCAATCGCCCCGAGGCGAGCAACGCCTTCACACTGGCCGACCTCGATCGGCTCGCCGACATCGTCGAGGACGCCGCCGACCGCGCGTCGGCTCTCGTCCTGACTGGAGCAGGGACGAAGGCATTCTCCGCGGGGATGCATCTCGCCGCCTTCTCGGACCTCACGCCCGAGCGCGCCCGCGAGTTCATCGGCAAGAACCGGCGGTTGCTCGCGGCCATCCGGACGGCGCCCGTGCCGACGATCGCGGCGATCAACGGCCATTGTCTCGGCACGGGGCTCGGCATCGCCCTGGCGGCGGACATCCGCATCGCCGTGCCGCACGCCACCTTCGGCGTGCCCGAGATCAAGGTCGGCGTGCCGTCAGTGTGCGACATCGCGCTCCTCCAGCAGCACATCGGGCTTGCGAAGGCCAAGGAAGTGATTCTCACGGGTGACACCTACCCGCTCGCGGAGCTCGCTCCCTACGGCCTGGTCAACGCCGTGGTGCCTGCCGACCAGCTCATCGGCGAAACGAAGGCAATGGTCGCCCGGGTGGCCCGGCATACCAAGACCGTGATCGCCGCCCAGAAGGAGATCTTCGAGATCTGGCAGAACGGGAGCCTGACGGAGGCGATCGACCGGAGCGTGGAGATCTTCGCCGACGTCTTCGCCTCGCCGGAGACCGCCGAGCAGATCGACCGGCACCGGGCGGCCCTGCGGCGGACGCCGGCCGCTGGCTGACCCGGGGCGGGGGTGCGGGCACGCCGTGGGGGCCTGCGTGCCGTTGCATCGCCTGTAAGCCTGCGTTACCATGAGCCCTCGGTCGATGTCCCGGGACGGTGACCGTAGCTCAATTGGTTAGAGCACTGGACTGTGGCTCCAGGGGTTGAGGGTTCGATTCCCTTCGGTCACCCCACTCCTGGGACCTGCGAAGGAACGAAGGCGCGGGCGCCCATAGCTCAGCTGGATAGAGCGTTAGCCTCCGGAGCTAAAGGCCAGAGGTTCGAATCCTCTTGGGCGCACCAATTCCCGGCCGCCGGGGCGACTCGGCGGCCGCTGTTCGTGGATCAGTAGTCGTGCGGTAAGGAAGGTGGGGCGGGTTACGGGCCGTTAGCTCAGTTGGTAGAGCAGCTGACTCTTAATCAGCGGGTCCAAGGTTCGAGTCCTTGACGGCCCACCAATCCAATCGGGGAGTTCCAGATCACCGGGGCTCCCCGAACCGGCTTCTGCTACTGTCTTGCTACCAGTTTGATCGTCGAGGGCGTTCGCGGCCGCCTCGCATCCGAGTGGTGTCGGCCTTGATCCGTGAGTCTGGAGGAGGATCACCATGGCGAAGACGATCATCAATCCTTTGTCGTCGGCCAAGCCGCCTTCACACTGAGGCCCTGAAGACTGCGCCTCGCGTGACGAGGCCAAGGGCGTCTTCGTCGGCGGCACGGATTGGTTGCTCTCCTCGAGTGTCGACCGCCGCACGGTTCTCAAAGGCGCCACCAGCGCAGCGCTCGGATTGGTCGCGTCCGCCTGCGGAGCACTCCGTCCGGCGACGTCGCCGTCCGCCGGCACGACCTCGGTACGATCCACGACGACGGCCGGCGCGGCGGAAGGCCGCGAAACCGTCTACGTGTTCAATGTCGGCTCGAAAGATGTCACGCTGATCGACGTCGCCGACAGGCAGGTGCGCGAGACTCGACCGCTCGGCGCCGCGGTGCGCTGGTTGTCCGACGAGCAGACGTACTGGGACGGAGCAAGGATCTGGACCTACGACTTTCCCAAGGATCAGGTCCAGGCCATCGCGATCGACCCGAGGCAGGTGGCCATCACCCGGACGATCGCCGGACTCGGCAAGGGCCCCGGCCACAGCCTGGTCGTGCTGCCGGACAAGAAGAAGGCCGCGGTCAACGTCGCGGGCGACAACCTGATCGTATTCCTCGATCTCGAGGCTGGCAGCGTGGACGCCACGCTCCAGACCGGCGCGTTCCCCTGAGACCTTCACCTCACGCCGGACGGTCGGTTCGGCTTCACACCGGAGCGCGAGGCGGACACGATCTCGAAGATAGACATGGTCAGCCGAAAGCTCGTCAAGACTGTCGCCTTCCCTGCCAGGAGCAAACCACATATGTTGCGCGTGTCTCCCGACGGGAAAGAGGTCTGGGTGCAGACCGCCGAGGCCAACACGAACGTGGTGCTCGACGCCTCCAATCTAGCCGTACTGGCGACGCAGCCATGTGGAAGGCAACCGGTCACCAACGCGTGGACTCGTGATCGGCGCTACTCGGTCCTGACCAACGGCCAGGACACCTTCGCCCAGATCTTCGATGCGCGGACGTTCAAGGAAGTAAAGCGCTTGACGATCGGGCAAGGCGCCGCCAACATCGGGTTCAGCAAGGACGGCCGGACGGCCTTCATCGCGGTGCGCGGCGCCCACGAGGTCGCCGTGATCGACCTCGTGAAGCTGGCGCTCGAGGGCCGGATCCGGGCAGGGACGGAGCCGCAGGGCCTAATCGTCCGCTGAACCGGGGGCGAGTGATGGTACCCCCCTATGCGCCTCGTTGTTGGGTGTGAACTCTGCAAAGCTCCCCGAAGCTGCTTCTGCCACGACTTTGATCATCCAGCGCCTCCGCCTCAGGAGCCGATGCCACAGCTCACCTCAGCATGAGCACGATGACCACACCCCAGAGGATCAGGAGCATGTTGCCGACCGCGTATGTGATCGTGTAGCCGAGAGCGGGGACGTTGCTCTGCGCCACATCCTGGATGGCCCCCAGCGCCGCGGTCGTGGTGCGCGCTCCCGCGCAGGCGCCGAGCAGTACGCCGGGATGGAACTTGAACACGTACTTCCCTGCGAGGATCGCCACGATCAAGGGCATCACGGTCACGAACATGCCCCACAAGAACAGGCTCATTCCGGCCTCCCGCAGGCCGTTGAGGAATCCGGGGCCCGTGCTGATCCCCACCACCGCGATGAAGATCATGAGCCCCATGTTGTTGAAGGCCCACAGGGTGGACTCGGGGATTCGGCCGAAGGTGCGACTGACGGCTCGGAGATAGCCGCCCACCAGACCGGCGACGAAGGCACCGCCGCTGGTACTGAGGCTCAGGGGCACGCCGCGGATGAGAATGCTGAACGCCCCGACTACGACGCCCGCCACGATGCCCAGGCCCATGAAGACCGCGCCGGTCCCCCCAGCGAACCGATCGGCATAGCCCAGCACCTCGATCGCCCGCTCGACGTCACGCGGGGCGCCAATGACCTGCAGCACGTCGCCGCGGTCCACCGTGGTCCCGAGCGTGAAGGGCATCTCGTGCCCCTGACGTATCAGCTTGCGGAGGACCACGCCGGGACCCTGGTGGTCATGCGTCGCATCGATCTGCTGAAGAGTCTTCCCGGCCACGGTCTTATTCGTGATGACGATGTCCACGATCTCGAGCGGAGAGGCGAGCAGCTCGTGGTCGTCCACCTCGGCACCGAGGTCCCCCTCCCCCCGGAGGAGCGTCTCGCGCGCGGCCACGATCGCCAGCACGTCGCCGCCCTGTATCGGTTCGTCGGGCTCGGCGGTGACCATATGGCCGCCCCGCCGGACGGCGTCGACGAAGGCGGGAATCCCGGGCTCCGCGAGGGTCTCCTCGAGGTCCGAGAAGCGCTGGCCCACGAACTTCGAATCCGACGCGATCCTGTACGCGCGGAACGCCACCTTGGCGTCGGTGCCGAGCCCACCCCCCTGGGCCTTCAGTCCGCCCAGCCTTCGCTCGTAGTCCTTGCATTCCTTGACGAGATCGACGCCGAGCAGCCTGGGCCCGATGAACGCCAGAAACCACGCCGAACCGGCCGTCCCGAAGAGGTAGGTGACCGCGTAGGCGATGGGCATGGCGTCGGTCCACGCTTTCGCGCGATCCGACGGCAGCCCGAGCCCGTTGATGGTGTCGGTCGCCACCCCGAGCACCCCCGAGCTGGTGGCGGCACCGGAGAGAAGTCCGGCCGCGAGGCCCGCGTGGTACCCGCCCAGGCTGGCGGCGACGTACGTGGACAGGAGCACGGCGAGGCACAGGACGCAGGCGAAGATCACCTGGGGCAGGCCGTCGCGCTTCAGTCCGCGAAAGAACTGCGGTCCCACGTCGTAGCCCGTCGCGAAGAGGAACATCAGGAAGAACACCGATTGCACGCTCGGCGAGATCGTAATGTTCAGCTGCCCGATGAGCACCCCCGCCAGCAGCACCGCGGTCACGTTCCCGAGACTGAACTTCCCCAACTTCAGCGGCCCCACGCACAACCCGATCGCGAGCGCGGCGAGGATGGCGATCTCCGGATACTGTCGGAGCGTCTGGGCGACCCAATCCACGCGTCCCCCCGTCAGGCGTCGGTGAGCGGACGCGCTCGTGGGCGGGCCAGCCCATCGCCTCGCGTAGCCGCGGGGAGCGTCAGCGTGAAGACGGTGCCGGTCACCTCGCCCGCCGTAACCGTCAGCTCGCCGCCGCTCAGCGTCGCCAGCGCCCGCGCGAGGGCGAGCCGGACGCGCGTGGCGCCATCCTCGCCGTTGGCGGCGAGCGGATCGAAGAGACGCGCGCCGTCCGCGACGGTGAGGTCGGGGTGGGAGACGCCGAGCGCGACGAACTCGCCGGCCGGGCGGGCTGACAGCACCGTCTTGGCGGGGCCCCCGTATTGGACAAGGGCGGCCAGAATCTGCGTGAGGCGAGTCCGGTCGGCGCGCACGGGGGGAAGGCCCGGCTCAGCCGCGACCAGGAAATCGCTGAGCGTGCGCTGCAGACGCTCGGCCGCGTCCAGGGCCGCCTGGCGAAGGGCGCTTTCCACGTCTACCGCCTCCGGCTCCAGCACGAGCGCCTTTGCCTCGACGCGCGAGAGGTCGTGGAGATCGTTGACGAAGACGAGAAGGCGCTCACCGGCCACCTCGAGCGCTCGCACGTCGTCCTGCTGATGGCGGCTCTCGGCGTCGTACATCGGCAGGCGCGAGTAACCGAGGACGGCGTTGAGGGCTCGGCGAACCTCGAAGCAAAGCGACTCGAGCGCCCCGCCGTACAGTCGTCTGGCCTCCTGCTCGATCAGCTCTGGAGGCGCGGGAAGGGCAGGCGCGGCCGAGCGGGCACGCTCCAGCTCTGCGCGTAGTCCCACCACCTCTACCCGGAGCGCGTGGGTCTCATCGGTGCGCCGCACCAGCTCGCGCATCGAGTCGAGCATTTCGTGCGCGCGCTGGCTGGCGTCCAGCGTGCCGCGCATCAGCTCGCCGGCCAATCGCGTCTGCTCGGCCGCGGACCGGGCGCGCTCCGCCTGCAGCTCGGTGGCGGCCTGCTCATACTTAACGCGCCAGCCGTCTGCGGAGGCTTGGGCTTCGTCGAGGCGGGAGGCCATGGCGGTTCCCTCGGCCGCGAGGCGGTCCATGTCCTCAGTCCGCTTCAGCAGGAGCTCCCTCGTGAAGTCCAACTGCTCGCTGCGCGCCGCCAGCTGGCGACGCGCCTCGGCGAGGTGGGCCTCCAGCGAAGGATCCAGGGAGGGACCCGGACTAGGCGGGGGCTCGGTCGAGCGGCGCGGGGCCCTTCTGAAAGCGAGCACCCACGCGACCACGAACAGGACCGCTGCCCCAAGAGCCACAGCGGCGACGAGGGCGTCGACGGTGAATGGTGTCATGTCAGAAACCTTGGCCAGATCGAGCTGGCGGCCAATGGCGAGCCGCGTGGCGAGGGTGCCCAGGATCAGTCCCCAGAAGAACGGCCGTCGCTTCATGTTCGCTTTGGGACCGACCCGACGTGGTCCGCCTCCCCAGGAGCCGACGTCAAAGCACATACTTGAGGAGAGCCGCAATGCTAACCGGGCACAGCAGTACCGTCAAGTGGCAGACAGCCCCCCCAGAACCAAGGGCTACCATGCTGCTACCATTCCATGCCGAGCCAGGCTGAACCAGCATCACGAGCCGGGCTCGTGACCCTCAGGGTTTCGTGGTGTTGGCTCAGGGAGGGTGTCCTGAGTCAGATCTCCGAGGGAACTCTTAATCAGCGGGTCCAAGGTTCGAGTCCTTGACGGCCCACCTATCCAATCGGGGAGCT
>DASTYT010000091.1 GCA_035764725.1 Candidatus Methylomirabilota bacterium
GGCGCCGCGTGAACCCTCCGACCATGCGGGCGCCGGCCAGCCCTCCGAGGTCCGCGGCGACGGCGGGGTTCGCAGCGCCTCCCCGCGAGGTGCCACGCGCCTCCAGCACCTCGTACCCGGGCGACGGGGTGCAGACGGCGACCAGCTCGACGGCGCCGTCCTCGTCGGCGAGGTGCACGGTGTGCGTGAGGGCGTCGGCGGGTGTCGCGTCCACCCGACCGGTCATTTGTCGCTCGTAACGGTCCCGGACCTCGAGATACGGCGAGGCGATCACGGGGACGAGCCGCCGAACCGCTTGAGCCGCAAACTGTTGAGGACCACGGACACCGACGAGAGCGCCATCGCTGCGCCGGCGAGCACCGGGGAGAGCAGAATCCCCGCGACCGGGTAGAGGACGCCCGCAGCCACGGGAACGAGAATCAGGTTGTAGCCGAATGCCCAGGCGAGGTTCTGCTTGATGACGCGCACGGTCCGGCGCGAGAGCTCGATCGCCGCGGTCACGCCGCGGAGATCGCCGCGCATGAGGGTGACGTCGGCCGCCTCGATGGCGACGTCCGTGCCCGAGCCCATCGCGATGCCCACGTCGGCCTGGGCCAGCGCGGGCGCGTCGTTGATGCCGTCGCCGACCATGGCGACGAGACGGCCGCCGGCCTGCAGCGTCGTGATCTCGGCGGCCTTGCGCTCGGGGAGCACCTCGGCGAGCACGCGCGTGATGCCCACCTCTCGCGCGATGGCCCCCGCGGTGAGATGACCGTCCCCGGTGAGCATGACCACCTCGAGCCCGCGGCCGGTGAGTGCCGCCACCACCTCGCGCGCGCCCGGCTTGAGCACGTCCGCCACCGCGATCACCGCAAGGGCCTGGCCGCGGAAGGCCACGTAGACCGCGCTCTTGCCCTGCTCGGCGAGGGCGCGCGCATGCGGGGCGAGCGCGTCCACTGCGATCCCCTGCGCCTCCATGAGGCGCTGAGTACCGAGGAGGATGCGCCCGTCGGCGGCCCCCGCGATCACGCCCTGGCCGGGCACCGCCTGGAACGCGCCGACCGGTGGGAGCGCGAGGCCGCGCGCCTTCGCCTCGCTCCCGATGGCCTCGCCGAGCGGGTGCTCGGAGCCCTGCTCCGCGGCCGCGGCGAGGGCGAGCACCTCGTCGGGTGTGACGCCGGCCGCCGGCACGACGTCGGTGACCATCGGCTTGCCCACGGTCAGCGTGCCCGTCTTGTCGACCACCATCACCTGCACCCGCTGGAGCATCTCGAGCGCCTCGGCGCTGCGGATGAGCACGCCCAGCTGCGCGCCGCGTCCCGTCGCGACCATGATCGCGGTCGGCGTGGCCAGGCCCATCGCGCAGGGACAGGCGATGACGAGCACGGCCACCGCGGCGGCGAGGGCGTGGAAAAGCGCCGGCGCGGGGCCGACCGCCCACCAGGCGACGAAGGTGACGGCGGCCAGGAGCAGGATGAACGGGACGAACACCGCGGCCACGCGATCGGCGAGGCGCTGAATGGGCGCCTTCGACCCCTGCGCCTCCTCGACCAATCGAATGATGTTCGCCAGCGCGGTGGCGGTGCCGACGCGGGTGGCGCGGAAGGTGAAGCTGCCGGTGCGATTCACCGAGCCGCCAACCACCGCGTCGCCGGGG
Source organism: Candidatus Methylomirabilota bacterium (assembly GCA_035764725.1). Taxonomy (NCBI): domain Bacteria; phylum Methylomirabilota (SeqCode); species Candidatus Methylomirabilota bacterium. The sequence continues at coordinate 1,637 of DASTYT010000091.1, forward strand.
CCCTTCTCGATGGGCAGGCTCTCGCCGGTCAGCATGGACTCGTCGACCGTGGAGGCGCCCTCGATGACCTCGCCGTCCACCGCGACGCGCTCGCCGGGCCGCACGCGGATGAGGTCACCGACGAGCACGTCGCCGACCGGCACATCGCGCTCGACGCCGTCGCGCCTCACCCGCGCCTGGCGCGGCTGGAGGTCGAGGAGCCGCCGGATCGCCTCCGAGGCGCCGCCGCGGGCGCGCGCCTCCAGCCAGCGGCCCAGGACCAGGAACGTCGTGAGGAGGGCGGAAGCCTCGTAGTAGGGCATGGCGCCCGTCGCCATGAAGGCGTGAGGCCAGACCGTCACCGCGAGGCTGAAGAGGTACGCGGCGCTGGTCCCGATCGAAACAAGGGCGTTCATGCTGAGGATCCGGTGGCGCAGCTCGCGGAGGAAACCGGCGTGGAACTCCGCGCCCACCCAGAGCTGCACCGGCGTGGTGAGGGCCAGGAGTAGCCAGGGGTTGCGGAGCGCGGCTGGCGCCCAGGGGAACAGCTCCGGCATGCTTCCCAGCAGCACGGGCACCGACAGCGCGGCGCCCACCAGCACCTTGATTCGCAGGAGCCAGTCGCGCGCCGCCCGCTCCTCCTTCTCGCGGTCGGGCGCGGGGGCAATGTCCGCGGGAACCTGATAGCCGGCGGCGGCCACGGCGGCGCGGAGCGCGGGCAGCTCCGCCCGCGTCGGATCGAGCCACACGGTGGCCCGCTCGGTCGCGAGATTCGCCACCGCCTTCTCCACGCCGGGCACGCCCTGCAGCGCGCGCTCGACCTTGCCCACGCAGCCCGCGCAGTGCATGCCCTTGATGGGCAGGTCCAGGCGCGTGTCCGTCGCGGCGGGCATGGGGCCCTCACCGGCCCCCGAAGCGCGAGAAGACCTCGAGGAGTTCGTCCATCTTCTTCTGACGCTCCCGGCCGTTGCCGGAGCGGATCGCGTCGGTCACGCAGGACGAGATGTGGCGCGCGAGCAGGAGCTTCTGCACCTGCTCCACCGCCCCCTCCACGGCGGTGAGCTGGAGGAGGATGTCCACACAGTACTTGTCCTCCTCGATCATCCGCTGGATGCCCTGGATCTGGCCCTCGATGCGGCGGAGCCGGCCTAGCGCCTTGCCCCGTGTGTCCTCGTCGATCATGGGCGCCCCCCCCCTATACCCTACGGGGGTACTCTACCACAGGCGGCAAGCCCTCCGGGCCGGGCTCAGGCGGGAAGGTCGGGGAACAGCGACCCCTGCTCGGCGGCGGCCGGGCGGCGCCGGCTCCGGGCAGACGCCTTGGCCGCCTTACCCTTGGCCTTGTCCGCGGCGGGGCGCTCGCGGCGCGGCTTCACCCAGCCCTTCTGGCGGGCGATCTTGTCACCCTGCTTGATCAGAAGGAGGTCGACCAGACGGGCCAACGGATTGCCCAGAAGCTCCAGGTACTTCTCCCAGTAGCGGGGTGAGTAGGCGAGGGTCTTCATCTGGTCGGTGGCGAGAGCCAGTGCGGTGCGATCGCCCTTGCGGGCGGCGACCCGGAGCTGGTCGAGGATCTTGGCGCGGCTGATGCGAGACGGTCGCGTCACCTGGGTCTCACCGGAAGGTCACATCATACTCTTCCCGGTGATAGGTGGGCACCCCCTGCGGCACGATCTTCCGGCCAATGATGGCCTGGAGCCGCTCGACGCCCTCGCGCTCCTCCGCCTCCAGCCGGTGAGCCATCTCGGGATGCGCGCGCACCAGCACCTCCCCCCCCGGGGCTGCGTCGGGCACCTGCGCCTGGATCTTGCGGAAGATCTCCGCGGCGAGCGTCGCGTCGGACTTCACGTGGCCGCTGCCCTTGCAGGTCGGGCACGCCGCGAAGAACATGGACTGGAGGTCCTGCCGCGCGCGCTTCCGGGTCATCTCCACGATGCCGAGCTCGGAGATCTCCAGCACGTTGGTCCGCGCCTTGTCGTCGGCGAGCGCCTTCTTGAGGGCGCGCGAGACCTGCTCCCGGTGCTCGGCGCGCTCCATGTCGATGAAGTCGAGGATGATGATGCCGCCGAGGTCGCGCAGGCGGATCTGGCGCACCGCCTCCGCGGCGGCCTCGAGGTTGATCTTCAGCACGGTCTCCTCGAAGTCGCGCTTCCCCACGTATTTCCCAGTGTTCACGTCGATGGCGACCAGCGCCTCGGTGTGGTCGATCACGATGTAGCCGCCCGACTTGAGCCACACGCGCCGGCGCAGCGCCTTGTCGATCTCCTTCTCGATCCCGGTGGCCTCGAAGATGGGCTGCTTGCCCTCGTAGCGCTTGACCCGCCCGGCGAGCTGGGGCACGAGCGTATTGGCGTAGCCGAGGACCTTGGCGTACCCCTCGTCGGTGTCGACGAGGAACTCCTCGACCTCCGGCGAGAAGAGGTCGCGCACTACCCGGAACGTCAGATCCATCTCCTCGTGGAGCAGCGCGGGTGCGCGCGCCGCCTCGTGGCGGCTCTGCACCTGCGACCAGAGCCGGCTCAAGAACTGGATGTCGGCGGCGATCTCCTCCTCGCCCTTGCCCTCCGCCACCGTCCTGACGATGAAGCCCCCGCTCGCCGGCCGCACCACCTTCACGATGTTGCGCAGGCGCTCACGCTCCGCCTCGTCGTGGATGCGCCGCGACACGCCGACGTGACGCGACTGCGGCATGAACACGATGTACCGGCCGGGGATGGAGATGAACGAGGTGATGCGCGCGCCCTTGCTCCCCAGCGACTCCTTGGAGACCTGGACGAGGATCTCCTGCCCCTTGTGCAGGAGCTCCTCGATGGGCGCATGGGCGAAGGCGGGCCGGCTCGCGCCGCCCTCCGCCTCGGCCTCGGCGAGCTCCTCTTCGACGGACTCCGCGGCCGCCTCGGGCGGGGCCTCCACCGCGTCCCCGTTGCCCGCCTCGTCCTCGACGCCCTGGGCCCGCTCATCGGCCGCGTCGGTGAGCTCCGCAGTGTAGTCCCCGCCGTAGAGAAAGGCGTCCTTGTGGAGGCCGATGTCGACGAACGCGGCCTGCATGCCGGGCAGGACGTTGGTGACGACACCCTTGTAGATGTTGCCGACGATGGAACGACGGCGCGCCCGCTCGACGTACAGCTCCGTCAGCTGGTTGCCGTCCTGCACGGCGAGACGGGTCTCCGTCACGCCGACGTTCACGACGATCCGCTTGGCCACGGCAGCCCCCGACGAGTCCGACTCCGAGAGCCGGCCCGTTTGCTCGGGTTACTGGAACTGCCGCATTCGAACCGAGAGGAGGAGCCCCAGCGCCATGAGGGAGACCACCATGGACGATCCCCCATAGCTCATCAATGGCAGCGGGATGCCGACCACGGGCAAGAGACCCGTCACCATCCCCAGATTGATGAGCGTCTGGGTGGCGAACAGAGCCGTCACGCCCAGGGCGACGATCCGTCCCCGTGGCTCACGGGCGCCTGCGGCGATCTCGAACCCTCGCAACACCAGGAGACCGTACGCCATGATCAGGACCAGACACCCCGCGAAGCCCCACATCTCAGCGAACACGGCGAATATGAAATCCGTGTGTCGCTCCGGGAGAAAGGAGAGGCGGCTCTGCGTCGCGCCGCTCACTCCCTTGCCCAGGAGCTGACCGGAACCGATGGCAATCTTTGCCTGGATGACATTGTACGCCGTTCCCAGGGGGTCACGGAACGGATCGATGTACACGAGGAGTCGCTCCCGCTGATACTCCTTGAGGGCGAACCACGCCACCGGCATGAGGGCGAGGCCGGCGAGGATGAGGCCGGCGAAGATGCGCAGGCGGATCCCGATGCCCAGGAGGACGGCGGCGAGCACGGGCAGGAGCACGAGGGCGGTGCCGAGGTCGGGCTGGCGCACCACCAGCACGAAGGGCACCCCGACCATCACGCCCGTCCAGATCAGGGTCGCGCGCGATAGGGGCCGGCTCCACCGTGACGTGAGCGCCCAGGCGAGCGTGAGCACGAAAATCAGCTTGAAGAGCTCGGACGGCTGAAAGGTGAATGGGCCCAGGTGGATCCAGCGGCGCGCGCCCGACACGGTGCGCCCCAGCACGAAGACGGTGAGGAGCAGGCTGAGGCCGATCGAGTAGAAGAAGGGCGCGGCGCGCACGAGATTGCGGTAGTCGAGCGCGATCACGACCAGGAGCGCCATCGTGCCCACCCCCACCCACGAGAGCTGGCGCCACGCAATGCTGCCGTGGGGAGAGAGGCTCCAGAGCGAGATGAATGAGAGACAGATCAGCACGATGGCGGCCGCGATCAGCGGCCAGTCGACGTTCTGGAGGAGGCGACGATCGATCCGGAGGATCACGAGCCGGCGCCGGCCAGCACGCCCATCGCCACCTTCTCGAGGAAGATGGCCTGGAAGATCTGGCGTGCGATGGGCGCGGCAACCGAGCCACCGTGGCCGCCGCCCTCGACCAGCACCACCACGACCACCTGCGGGTCGTTGGCGGGCGCGAACGCGGCGAACCAGGCGTGATCCTGGCCCTTCTCACTCTTGCTGTTGGCGATCGTCTGCGCGGTGCCGGTCTTCCCCGCGATCTCGAGGCCGGGCAGGCGCGCGGCGGCGCCGGTCCCGCCCTCGTTGACCACGCCCGACATGGCATGGCGGAGATAGGCCCAGATCACCGGTGAGAGGTCCACCTGCCCGGTCATCTTGCTCGTCTCCGCGTATGCGAGGGTGCCGTCGGGCCGCTCCACCTTCTGGATCAGCCGCGGCTTCCAGAGGATGCCGCCGTTGGCGATCGCGGAGGTCAGCCGCGCCACCTGCACCGGGGTCACGAGCAGCGCGCCCTGACCGATCGAGATGTTGAGGGTCTCGCCGGAATGCCAGACGCGGCCGCGCTCCTTCCTGCCTGCCGGCGTCGGCACGAGACCCGCGCGCTCGCTCGACAGCTCGATGCCGGTGGGCACGCCCAGGCCAAAGGCCTTGGCGTAGCGCGTGATCGCATCCGGGCCCACCTTGAGCCCGTACTGGTAGAAGAAGATGTCGCACGACTGCATGATCGCGCCGCGCAGATCGAGGTGGCCGTGCCCGCCCGGCTTCCAGTCCTTCCACGTGCGGCCGCCGTAGTCGAAGGTGCCATTACAGTAGATGCGGTCCATCGGGTTGAGCGAGCCTTCCTGCAGGCCCGCCGCCACCACCACCATCTTGAACACCGAGCCCGGCGGATACTGCGCCTGGAGCGCGCGGTTCAGCAGGGGGTGGGCGGGATCCTTGATCAGGCGAGCCCACGCGTCGCGGTCGAGATTGCCCGCGAAAGTATCGAGCCCGTAGGCGGGACCCGAGACGAGTGCCAGGATGTCCCCGGACCGCGGGTCCATCACCACCACCGAGCCCGCCTTGCCGGCCATTGCCCGCTCCGCGGTCTCCTGGATGCGCCGGTCCACCGTGGTGATGACCTGCGCGCCCGGACGCGGCTCCTCGCGCTGCATGAGCTGCACCGGCCGGCCGAGCGCGTCCACCTCGATGCGCTCCCCGCCGTCGCGGCCGCGGAGATGATCGTCGAGGAGGCGCTCGAGCCCGGTCTGGCCGATCATGTCGCCGCGCCGGTACCGCCCGCCCTTCATCTGCTCATCGCTCACTTCCCGCACGTAGCCCAGGAGGTGCGCCGCGAACGTGTTGGTGGGATAGACCCGCGTGGGCTCGACCTCCACCACCACGCCGGGCAGGTCGAGCTTCGATTCCTCCACCTTCGCGACGTCCTCCAGCGAGAGATCGCGCCGGATGCGCACGGGGCGGAGGGAGTCGGCGGGAACGCGCGTGAGGGAGTCCTGCAGCTCGGCGAGGGGAATCTTGAGCATCACCGCAAGGCGCGCGAGCACGGTGTCCCGGTCCTCCATCTCCCGCGGGATCAGCGAGAGCGTGAACGCGGGCCGGTTGTCCACGAGGGCAAGCCCGTTGCGATCGAAGAGAATCCCGCGCGGCGCCGCCACCGGGCGAACCCGGATGCGGTTCTTCTCGGACATGTCGCGGAACCGCGCGCCCTCCAGGACCTGGAGATACCAGAGCTGCCCGATGAGGAGGACGAAGCACGTGGCGCAGAGCACAGTGAGCGCGAGGACGCGTCTGCTCCAGCCGTCGCGCCGGCCGCTCCCCGCCATCACTTCCACGGAATCATCTCCACCGTCACCAGCGCCGGGGCGCCCGGAACGTCGCGTGAGCCCGGGCCGCCTCGAGCCCGAGCATCGCCACGATGCACGCGGCGCCGAGCACGCCGTTGTAGAGCGCCTGGGGCAGGATGACCTCGACGAGCAGCGCGCCGAGGCTCGCCGGATAGTGAAAGAGCTGCAGGAGCCCGAAGCGCAGCAAGCCCTCCGCGAGGGTCAGCGCCACCAGCCCCGGCACCTGCACGAGCGGGTTCGCCACCCACAGCCGGCCGCCGGCCAGGCCGAGCGAGAAGCCGGCGAGCGCCTTGGTGAGCGCCTGCACGCCCACGAGGCCACCCGCGGCGACGTCCTGCAGCAGCCCGGCGAAGAAGCCGGCGACGCAGCCCGCCTCGGGGCCGCGCCGAAGCGCCCAGAACACGGTGAGGATGAACGGGAGATCGGGCGTCGCGCCGCCCACGGAGAGCGCCTGGACGAGGCTCGACTGCGCCACGCTGCCGCCGAGGGTGAGTAGGAAGAGCCACTTCACGCTAGCTCTCCCTCGGAAAGAGGCCCGCCAGGTCCTGCGTGGTCTGGCCGGTCAGCAGGAGCACTTCCTCGACCCGGGCGAAGTCGACCACCGGCGCCAGCACCGCGAAGTGAAACAGTGCCGAACCCTTGTCCTCGATGGAGACGACACGGCCCACCGGCAGGCCCTTGGGGAATACGTTTCCCTGCCCGGAGGTCACGAGGACGTCGCCCACGACGATCCCGGAGCCGTCACGCGCCATGTACTTGAACCGCACGGCGCCGCCCGGGTCGCCCTCGACGAGGCCGGGGGTGCGCGTGCGCTGCACCATCGCGCCCACGGTGGACGCGGGATCGTTGAGGAGCTGCACGACGGCGGCGCCCGGCCGCACGCGCACGACCCGGCCCACCAGGCCGTCGGGAACGATGACCGGCGTCTGGGTCGCGATGCCCGCGCCCGCCCCGCGATTGATGGTGAGCGAGCGCACCCAGCCGCCGCCCTCGCGTCCGATCACCTCGCTGGTGAGGGTGGTCATGGGGAGGCGCTGGCGAAGACCGAGGAGGCGCCGAAGCCGATCGTTCTCCTCGCGGGTCTCGGCGGCCTGCATCGACTCCACGCGTAGCCGCTCGTTCTCCGTCCGCAGCTGGACGTTCTCGCTCCATGACGTCCGCCACTCGCGGTAGCCGACCCAGAGCGAGATGGAGGCGCGGTGGATCTTGGCGAGGACGACCTGCACGGGGGTGGTGAGGATGGACAGCACGTCGGCGGCCCGGCCCGTCCCCCCGCCGCGCGTCTGCACGGTGAGGAGCACCAGGCAGACCAAGAGCACGACGACGAGGAGACCGTACCTGCGAACTCTCACCGAGGGTCACCCACGTGGGGACCGGCCGACGCGCGCGCGGAGGCGGGCTAGGCCGGGATCGCCACCTTCTTCAGAAGATCGAGCTCATCGAGCACCTTGCCGGTACCGAGGGCCACGCAGGACAGCGGATCGTCGCCCACGGTGATCGGCAGGTCCGTCTCCTGGCGGAGCAGGAGATCCAGGCCGCGGAGCAGCGCGCCGCCGCCGGTGAGCACGATGCCCTTGTCGACGATGTCCGCCGCCAGTTCGGGCGCCGTATGCTCGAGCGCCACCTTGACGGCCTCGATGATGGCGCCGACCGGCTCGGCGATGCTCTCGGCGATCTGCCGTTCGGCGATGACCAGCTCATTCGGGACGCCGTGCATCAGGTCGCGGCCCTTGATCGCCATGACGCGGCCGTCGCCGTC
>DASTYT010000092.1 GCA_035764725.1 Candidatus Methylomirabilota bacterium
TGAGCGGGGCATCACGCGAGTCAGGACATCCATGCCCCTAATTAGTTGCAAACATTGATCCACAGAGCCATGTTCAGCGAAATCAGCTACTTACGTAAATGCGCGGTACTTCTGACTTACCAAAAATGTCGGTGTCAACAAATCAGTGAAAACATGATGCGTCGACGGGCCGACACCGCGCCTCGACGGGGCGGAGCGGCCGCTAAGCGCCCGGGCGCTCGAATGCGAAGAAGATGAAGTCGAGATCGCCCGGCGAGTAGCCCAGCTCGGTCAGGAGCGCGGCCGTCTCGCCCCGGTGATGCTGGGCGTGGAGAATGGCCTGCATCACGTAGATGCCGAGCGGCATCTTGCCCGGCCACAGGCGCTGCGGCTCGGCCCAGCGCTCGGCGGTGAGCCCCGCGGCGAAGGCGCGCAGGCCCTCGTGTCCACGCACGAACGCGTCGCGGATGCCCTCGCGCGTCTCCAGGTCCACCGAGGCCTTCAGCTGCGCCGCGATCTCGGCGGGATCCGACCCCTGGCCCTCGAGGCCGGCGAGGTAGTTGAGCTGTACCCACGCGATGTGGCGGAGCTGGCCGAAGATGCTGCCGTGCCCCGCGCCCGGCAGCATCTGGCTGAAGACGTCGTCGGGCACGCGATGGGCGGCGCGGAGCAGTCGCTCGGTGGCCCACTCGTTGTAGTCGATCAGCGTGCGCGCGAGGCCGAGGGCGTCCACCGCATCGCGCATGACGGCGGCTCAGGCGAGGTCGAAGAGGAGCAGCTCGGTGGCGGCGGTCGCCACGATCTCGACGTCGGCCTCCTGCTCGATCGCGGCGCCATCGCCAGTGGTGAGCAGCTTGCCGTTCACGGTGGCGGCGCCCGAGACGAGATGAATCCAGGCGCCGCGGCCGGCGGCCAGAGGGTGGCGCACCGTCTGCCCGGGTTCGAGCAGGCTCGCGTACACGCTCGCGTCTTGATGGATGCGCGCCGAGCCGTCCCGCGCGTCCTGCGAGGCCACGAGGCGCAGGCGGCCCTGCTTGTCCGCCGCGCTGAAGATCTTCTCCTCGTAGCTGGGCGGCAGGTTGCGCGCCTGGGGCAGGATCCAGATCTGGAGCAGGTGCACAGGCTCCGTGTCGGAGCCGTTGTACTCGCTGTGGGTGACGCCGGTCCCCGCGCTCATCCGCTGCACGTTGCCGGGGCGGATGGTGGAGGCGTTGCCCATGCTGTCCTTGTGGGCGAGGCCGCCCGCCAGCACGTAGGTGATGATCTCCATGTCGCGGTGCGAGTGGGGCGGGAATCCAGCGCCCGGCTCCACGCGGTCCTCGTTGATGACGCGGAGCGAGCGGAAGCCCATGTGCGCGGGATCGTGATACTGCGAGAACGAGAACGTGTGGTACGTGTCCAGCCAGCCGTGGTCGAAGTGTCCCCGCTCCTTGCCCGGCCTCACGGTGATCATGGCTTCAGTCTCTCACGCGGCGCAACCGGCGGTCCCCGGCGGCCTCAGCGCGGCTGCATGCGGATCGCGCCGTCGAGGCGGATCGTCTCGCCGTTGAGCATCGCGTTCTCGACGATCTGCGCGGCGAGGGCGCCGTACTCGGCGGGCCGTCCCAAGCGGGGCGGGAAGGGGACCTGCTTGCCGAGCGAGACGCGCGCGGGCTCGGGCAACCCGGCGAGCAGCGGCGTGTCGAAGAGCCCGGGCGCGATCGTGCACACGCGGATGCCGAGCTCCGCGAGGTCGCGAGCGACCGGCAGCGTCATGCCCACGATCCCGCCCTTGGACGCGGAGTAGGCGGCCTGCCCGATCTGGCCGTCGAAGGCCGCCACCGACGCGGTATTGATGATCACGCCGCGCTCCCCCTCGTCGTTGGGGGTGTTCTTCGCCATGTGGCCCGCGGCGAGGCGGATGCAGTTGAACGTCCCGATGAGATTCACCTGGATCACCTTCGTGAAGGCGGCGAGGTCGGCCGCCCCGCGCTTGCCGTAGGTCTTCTCGGCGCTGCCGATGCCGGCGCAGTTCACGAGCACGTGCAGGACGCCGAACCGGGCGAGGGCGGCGTCCAGGGCGCCCGCCACGTCGTCGCCGCTCGTCACGTCGGCAGGCACGAAGTGGGCATGATCGCCGAGCTGCTTGGCCACGTCGGCGCCCGCCGAGCGGGGCAGGTCCAGGAGGGCGACGCGCGCGCCGCCCGCGAGCAGTCGCTCGGCGGTGGCGCGGCCGAGCCCGGAGGCGCCGCCGGTGATCACTGCGGTGCAGGCCGAGATCTTCATGGGAGTCCTCCCGGGAGGAGCTGTGTCCGCTGGCGGCGTAGTATAACAGCGTACATGCCCGCGTCGCCCCGTGCCCCTCGCTGGATCGTCGCGCCGCCCGACATGGCCCGTCTCGCCGCCGATCTGGGAAGCGCACGCGCGGTGGCCATCGACACGGAGGCGGACAGCCTCCACCACTACCCGGGGAAGCTCTGCCTGGTGCAGGTCGCCACCGACGCGGGGGGCGCTCACCTCGTGGACCCGCTCGCGCTGCCCGACCTCTCGGCGCTGGGCCCCGCGCTCGCCGATCCCGGCATCGTCAAGATCTTCCACGCCGCCGACAACGACCTCGCGTATCTCAAGCGCCAGCAGAGCTTCACGGTGACCTCGATCTTCGACACGTCCATTGCCGCGCGGTTCCTCGGGCTCACTTCCCTGGGACTGGACGTGCTGATCAAGACCTACCTCGACGTGGACCCGGGCAAGTCCCGCCAGAAGGACGACTGGTCGCGGCGGCCGCTGACCGCCGAGCAGGAGACGTACGCGCTCAACGACGTCGTGCACCTGATGCCGCTCCGCGACCGGCTCACCGCGGAGCTCGCCGCCAAGGGCCGCCTCGCCTGGCTCGAGGAGGAGTGCGCGGCCCTGGCCGCCCAGAGCGTGCCGGCGCGGGTGATCGATCCCGATGCCTATCTCGCGCTCAAGGGCACGAAGGACCTCGACCGGCGCGGCCTCGCCGTGCTCCGTGAGCTCTACCGCGAGCGCGAGCGCCTGGCCCTCGAGCTGGACCGGCCGCCGTTCATGATCCTCGGCCACGACACGCTGGTGCTCCTCGCGGCGCGGCGGCCCACCGACGTGGCCGGCCTTCTGGAAGTGCCCGGCTGCACCCCGAAGTTCGAACGCCGCTTCGGCGCGACCGTCCTCGCCGCCATCGCGCGCGGGCTCGCGGCGCCCGAGGGCGAGCTGCCCGTGCGCACGCCCAAGCCGCGGCCGAGCGTGCCGGGGCCGGTGCGGCGGCGCATCGAGGCCCTGCGGGTGTGGCGTACCAAGGGCGCCGCCGCGCTCGGCCTCGATCCCGGTTTCTTCTTCCCCCAGCGGCTCATCGACCGCCTCGCCGCCACGCCGCCCGCCGACCTCGACGCGCTCGCGCGCGCGGACGGTGTGCATCGCTGGCGCGCCGAGGTCGCGGGCGCGGAGATCCTCCAGGTCTTACGCACCGCGTGAGAGGCGGCTTGCCCCCGCTCGAGCGTGGTGGTACTGCGTGAGGGCAGGGCTCGAGCAGGACAGATCGGACAAGGAGGGTGCCGACGATGGCCCGTCCCCGTTACGTCCGCGAAGGCATCATAGGTGGTCTAATAGGCGCGACCCTCGTCGCGGTCTGGTTCCTCATCTACGACGCGGCCCGGGGCCGCCCCTTCCGAACGCCCGCCCTGCTCGGCGCGGCCACCTTCCAGGGCGTGACCGATCCCTCGGGCGTGCCGGTGGCGCCGCACCTCGTGGTCGAGTACACGGTGCTCCACGGCGTGGTGTTCGCCCTGATCGGCATCCTCATCGCCTCGGTGATCTGGGCCGCGCAGAGCAAGCCCGCCATGCTCCTCACCCTCGTGATCGTGCTGCTGTGCTTCGAGGTGTTCTTCCTCGCGGTGGTGGTGACCCTGGCCCATCCCGTGCTCGGCGACATCGCGTGGTGGTCGATCCTCGTCGCCAACGTGCTCGCCGCCGCCGGCATGCTCGCGTACTTCTTCATCGGCTACCGTGCGCTCGGGCGCGTGCTGCTGGGCCCGTGGACGCGCGTCTTCCGCGAGGGCTTCGTGGCGGGGATACTGGGCGCGGCGGCCGTCGCGATCTGGTTCCTGATCGTGGACACCGCGGCGGGGATGCCGCTGCGCACCCCCGCGCTGCTGGGCGCGGCCATGCTGGAGGGCCTGCGGGACCCCGGCGCGCTCGTCATCACCTGGCCGCTCGTGATCAAGTACACCCTGATCCACGGCGGCGCCTTCGCGCTGTTCGGCTGGGTGCTCGCCGGCCTCCTCACCCTGGCCGACCGGGAGCCGCGCCTCCTCTACGCCATCATCATGCTGTTCTGCTGCTTCGAGGTGTTCTTCATCGCGATCATCGCAATCACCGCGGAGTGGCTGTTCGAGGCGCTGGCGTGGTGGAACATCCTCGCCGGCAACGTGCTCGCCGCGCTCGTGATGCTCGCGTACTTCTTCCGCGGGCATCGGGTGACGTGGCGGGAGTTCATCACCGCCACGCGGGAAAGCTAGACCGCGGGGCGGTCGGCGCCGGCGCTCAGCGCTTCCGGGCGCCCGGGCCCGGCGCGGCGCTGCCCGACGGGAGCTCGTCGAAGGGCAGCTCCTTGTCTATTCGAACATCTGCCGGCAATCCGAGCACGCGCTCCGCGATGATGTTGCGGAGGATCTCGTCGGTGCCGCCCGCGATGCGGCCGCCCGGCGAGTAGAGCAGCGCCTCCTGGAACGCCGCCCGCATCGGCGCGAGGGCGGGATCGAGCACGGCGCCGCCCATGTCCTCGAGGTCCATCGCGAAGCCGGCGATCTCCTGCAGCTTGCTCGCGCTCACGACCTTGGCGATGGAGGCTTCCGGCCCGGGCGTCTCCCCGCGCGAGAGCGCGGTCATGGTGCGGAAGCGCGTGTAGCGCAGGCCCTGCTGGCGCACGTACCAGTCGGCGAGGCGCTCGCGCACCGCCGCGTTCTTGATGGCGGGCCCGTCAGGGAGCTCGACGGCGCGGGCGAGGGCGAAGATCTCGTCGAAGTCGGGGCCGGCCACGTCGCCCACCGCCAGCCGCTCGTTCATGAGGGTGGTGATGGACACACCCCAGCCCTGGCCCACCGCGCCCAGCCGCTGCGTGTCGGGCACGCGCACATCGGTGAAGTAGACCTCGTTGAAGTTCGACGCGCCCGAGACCTGCTTGATCCGCCGCACCTCGATGCCGGGCGAGCGCATGTCCAGGAAGAAGAAGGTGAGACCCTTGTGCTTGGGCGCCTTGGGATCGCTGCGAGTGACGATGATGCCGTAGTCGGCGAAGTGGGCTCCCGACGTCCAGATCTTCTGCCCGTTGATGATCCAGTCGCTCCCGTCCTTCACCGACCGCGTGCGCAGCCCGGCGAGGTCCGAGCCGGCGGCGGGCTCGGAGAAGAGCTGGCACCAGATCTCCTCCCCGGCCAGGGCCTTGGGCGTGTAGCGCTGCTTCTGCGCCTCGGTCGCGTAGGCGTGCAGGGTGGGGATGCACATGCCGAGGCCGATCTCGAAGTAGCCGCGCGGGACGAGGACGCGCGATTCCTCCTGGTTGTAAATAACCTGTTGGATAGCGGTGCCGCCCCGGCCGCCGTACTCGGTGGCCCAGGTGATGGCGGCGAAGCCCGCCGCGTGCTTCTTGGCCTGGAACTCCTTCGCGCGCGCGAGCCCCTCGGCCTCACCGTAGCGCGCCTTCCACGTCTCGCCCGGGTAGGCGCGCCGCTCCGCGGTGCGCTCCAGCCACGCGCGCGCCTCCGCGCGGAACGCCGCCTCGTCCTTGGAGTCGTTGAAGTCCATGGCCTCAGGCTCCCGCGCGCGCTTCGAGGCGCGCGATCAACCGGTCCTTCCATCGAGGGGTACTGCCGATGGCGAGGGCGAGCAGCTTCGCGCGCCGGTAGTACATGTGGCAGTCGAACTCCCAGGTGAAGCCCATGCCCCCGTGGGTCTGGATGTTCTCCTTCGCGGCGAGATAGAAGGCCTCGCTCGCCGCGACGCGCGCGGCGGCCGCCGCCACCGGCAGGGCGGGCGCATCGGTGGAGAGCGCCCAGGCGCCGTAGTAGGCGTTCGAGCGCGCCAGCTCGAGCGCGACGTACACGTCGGCGAGCTTGTGCTTGATGGCCTGGAAGGAGCCGATGGGCCGGCCGAAGGCGAAGCGCCCGAGCGCGTAGTCGCGCGCCATGTCCAGCGCGGCCTGGGCGCCGCCCACCTGCTCGAAGGCGAAGAGAACGGCGGCGCGGTCGAGCAGGCGCTCGACGAGGGCCCAGCCACCCCCGGGCTCGCCGAGCGGCTCGGCGGCGGCGGCATCGAAAACCAGGCGCGCGTGCGAGCGGGTCGGATCGACGGTCTCGACCCGCGTACGGGTGATGCCCGCGCCGTCGAGCGGCACCACGTAGAGCGAGACGGCGGCGGCGCCACCCTCCGGCCGGGCCGCGACGATGGCGAAGTCAGCCACGTCACCGTCCGCAACCGGCAGCTTGGCGCCGCTGAGACGGTGGCCGCGCGCGACGGTCTCGAGGTTGCCGGGATGGGGCGCGCGCGGTCCCTCGGCCAGGGCCAGACAGCCGATCGCTTCGCCCAGCGCGAGGCGTGGCAGCCACCGCTGCTTCTGCTCGGCGCTCCCCGCGAGCAGCAGCGCCTCGGTGGCGAGATAGACGGACGACGAGAACGGCGTGGGGGCGAGGCTTCGCCCCAGCTCCTCGGCGAGCACGCACAGCTCGAGATACCCGAAGCCAGCGCCGCCGTACGACTCGGGGATGGCGGTGCCGGTCCAGGCGAGCTCGCCCATGCCGCGCCACAGCTCGCGGTCGAACGGCTCGTCGGACTCGAGGATGCGCCGGACCCGCGCGGGCGCCGCGCGGTCGGACAGGAACTTGCGCGCCTGATCGCGCAGGGCCTGCTGCTCGTCCGAGAAGGCGAAGTTCATTAGCCGAGTGTTTCGCGGAAGAAGTCCAGGGTGCGCTGGCGGGCCAGCTTCGCGCTCTCCGCGTGATAGCTGCCGCGCTCGTCGCAATTGAAGCCGTGGCCCGCGGGGTAGACGTGGGCAGGCACGGTCGGATGCGCTTTCTTCACCGTCTCCCAGTGGTCGGGCGGGATGGAGGCGTCGGTCTCGCCCCAGTGGATGAGCACCGGGCACTTCGGCCGCTCCGCCGCGGACGCCGCGATGCCGCCGCCGTAGTAGCACACCGCCGCGGCGACGCCGTCGATGCGCGTGGCGGCGAGCCAGGCGAGCGTGCCGCCGAGGCAGTAGCCGACCACCCCGACCTTGAGCCCTTCGGCCTGCAGCGCCTTCACGGCCGAGCGCACGTCTGCGACCATGTCGTCCAGCTGGATTTTCCCGCGCGTGGCGCGGCCGGTCTCCACGTCCGACGAGGCATAGCCGATCTCGAAGTCGCGCTGCACCCGGTCGAAGATCGCCGGGGCCAGTGAGAGATAGCCCTCGGCGGCGAACCCGTCGGTGACTTTCCGGATGTGCTGATTGACGCCGAAGATCTCCTGGATCACGACCACGCCAGCGCGGGGCTTCCCCGCGGGCTCGGCGCGATAGCCGGCAAGGCGATGGCTGTCTTCGGCGGTCAGGGTGATGGACGTGCCCATGGGATCAGTCCTCCTTCACGCCCGGTTGCGGGCCGTGAACACGGTGATGGGGTAGAGGCAATAGTAATCCGGGCGGGCGAGCACATACTCGGGAGACTGCGGGTCGCAGAGCGCGGCGCGGCGGGCCCAGTCCTCGGACGAGAGGAGCGGACGGAGCCGCTCGCCCCAGTTGCGCCCGAAGACGACGGTCTCGATGTAATCGCGCGCGGCCGCGGTGAGAGGCGCGCGGCACTGCAGGAGGTGTGTCTCGTGCGCCACGTCGGCCAGGTTCGCCTCGAGCAGGGACTCCAGCGTGCGCTGCCGCCGCTCCTGGAACGTCCGCGCCCCCGCCTCCTCGCGGCTCCGCTCGCTCTCCGCCTCCTGGATCCGGCGCTCGAGCGAGGGATGCCCCGGCAAGAACATCGCCGACAGCGTCTGCGACTCCATGACGACGATGCGGCCGCCGGGCCGCACCACGCGGGCGAACTCCTTGAGGGCGGACTGAGTGTCGGGGATGTGATGGAGGACGTTGCCGCACCAGAGCCAGTCGAAGCGGCCGGCGGGCGCGTCCAGCTCCACGCCGTCCCCTATCTGGAACTCGAGCCGCGGCGGCCGGAGCCGGTCGCCGACGAGGGCGCGCGCCGCCTCGACGCGCTCCGCCGACGGCTCGATGCCGAGCACCCGGCCGTCCGGCCCCACCGCTTCCGCGAGCCAGAGGGTGTAGAGCCCGACCCCGCAGCCCACATCGATCCCGCGCGAGCCCGGCGCCAGGCCGAGGCGCGCGATGACGTCGCGCATCACCGGCTCGTGGAAGCGGTTCATCCGCTCCAGCGCGACGGTGAAGGGGACGGCCTCGGGCGCGCCGCTCATGCCGGCTTGGCGAGCACGCTGACGGTGACGTTGGTCGCGACCGCGACCGTGCGATAGAGGGGTCAGCGGTTCTTGTAGACGCCGACGAGCAGCTCCGCCTGCTCCTGATCCACGCCCGACAGCTCGAAGCGCATGCGCACTTCGGCGAAGCGGTTGGGCTCGGCCACCGCGCGCACGCCCTCGATGGTGACCTCGGTGTGGCGCAGAGGCACGCGCTGCTCCTGCGCGTAGAGCTCGATGAGGGTCACGCCGCACGAGGACACGCCGGCGAGGAACGCTTCCGCGGAGCCCAGCGCCTCGTGCGGGCCCGAGGGCGAGTCGATGACGAAGTGATTGGTGCGCGCCTGATTGAGCGAGCGCCCGGGCACGCCGCCGCTGTAGGAGCGAACCGTGTCGACCTTCACGTCAGCCATGAGTCCTCCCGCTCAGGAAATGACGGCCGCGCCGGCATTGGCGCATTCCTGGTCCTGCTCGCCGGTGCCGCCCCCGCAGCCGATGCCGCCGATGACCTTGCCCTTGACGACGATGGGGGTGCCGCCCGGCGTCGGCAGGATCTGGCCGGGAAGCGCGCTCGGCACCAGATGCCAGAAGAGGCCGCCCTTGGCCGCGCGCTCCGATAGCTCGGTGGTGCTGGCGCGGAAATTGGCCGCGGCGGTGGCTTTGGCGCGCGAGGTCTCGGGGGACAGGAAGCTGGTGCCGTCGCCCCGCGCAGAGAGGACGAGGCGGCCGGCTTCGTCCACCACCGTCACCGTCATCGGCGCGCCCAGCGCCTTGGCCTTCTCCTGCGCGGCGCGCACGGCGCGCTCCGCCATCGCCAGCGTCAGCTCGATCATGGGGATCCTCTCGGTCTAGCGGCCCTTGAACTGCGGCGGGCGCTTCTCAACGAAGGCGCGGATGCCCTCGCGCGCGTCCTCGGTCTCGAAGCAGACGTTCTGGGCGAAGGTCTCGAACTCGAGCCCGCCGCGGAGATCGGTGCCCTCGCCGTGATAGAGCGCGCGCTTGGCGAGGCGGATGGCGATCGGCGGGCCCCCAGCGATCTTCCGAGCCAGGTCGTAGGCGGCGGGCAAGAGCTCCTCGGGCGGGTACACCGCGCTCACCAGGCCGATCCGCAGCGCCTCCGCGGCGTCGATCATGTCGCCGGTGAAGACCATCTCGGCGGCCTTCGCCATGCCGACCAGCCGCGGGAGGAAGTAGGTCCCGCCCCAGTCGGGATGGAGGCCGCGCTTCACGAAGGTCTCGCCGAAGCGCGCGGCGGTCGAGGCGAGGCGGATGTCGCAGCCGAGCGCCAGGTTCATGCCGGCGCCGGCGGCGGCGCCGTTGACCGCGGCGATGATGGGCTGCGGCGCGTCGCGCATGGCGAGGAGCGTGCGGTCGCGGCCCGGGGCGACCTTCTCCAGGATCGGGCGCTCCCGCTGCGACTCCTTCGCCTCGTTCATGGCCTTCACGTCGCCGCCCGAGCAGAACCCCTTGCCCGCGCCCGTGATCACCATCACGCGCACCTCGGGGTCGGCGCTCGCCCGGAGGATGGCGTCGTAGAAGTCCTCGCGGAGGGTGTCGCCGAGCGCGTTGAGCCGCTCGGGGCGGTTGAGGGTGAGGGTGGCGATCGCGTCCTTCACCTCGTAGAGGAGACACTTGTAGGACGTCATCCGATCCTCCGCGTCTGCGGTCCGATGGGCGGTCGCCTGGTGTCCGGGCGCTCTCAGCCGAGGGCGCCCTGCGCACGCAGGGCCGAGAGATCGTCGGGGGAGAAGCCCCAGTCGCGGAGCGCCTCCTCGGTGTGCTCGCCCGCGCGCGCCGGCGGGCGCGCGACAGCGCCGGGCGTTCGGCTGAACCGCGGGGCGGGCCCGGGCTGCACCACGCCCTCGACCTCCACGAAGGTGCCGCGCGCGCGGTTGTGGGGATGCATGGGGGCCTCGGTGAGGGAGAGAACGGGGGCGAAGCACACGTCGCTGCCCTCCATGATGCGGCACCACTCGTCCCGGGTCTTCTGCTTGAAAACCTCGGTGAGCTTGGCGCGCAGCTCGCCCCATCGCGCCTTGTCGTGTTGCTTGGGCAGGGGCTCGCCATCGAGGCCGGTGAGGCGCAAGAGCTCGCCATAGAACCGCCGCTCGATGGAGCCGATGGCGACGTACTCGCCGTCCTGCGTCTCGTAGACGTCGTACCAGGGCGCGCCCGAGTCCAGGATGTTGTCGCCGCGGTCGTCGTTCCACATGCCCATGGCGCGCATGCCGAATACCGCGGCGGCCAGCGACGCCGCGCCGTCGACCATGGCCGCATCCACCACCTGCCCGCGCCCCGACTGCCGGGCCTCCAGCAGCGCGCACACCACGCCGAAGGCGAGGTACATGCCGCCGCCGCCGAAGTCGCCCACGAGGTTGAGCGGCGGCACCGGCGCCCCGCCCTTGCGCCCGATCGAGTGGAGCACGCCCGAGAGCGCGATGTAGTTGATGTCGTGACCGGCCGCCGGCGCCATCGGCCCCTCCTGACCCCAGCCCGTCATGCGGCCGTAGACCAGGCGTGGGTTGAGGGCGAGGCACGCGTCGGGGCCGAGCCCGAGCCGCTCCATCACGCCGGGGCGGAAGCCCTCGATGAGGGCGTCGGCGTTGGCGATCAGGCGCTTCATCGCCGCCACCGCGGCGGGCGTCTTGAGGTCCAGCCCAACCGAGCGGCGGCCGCGATTGAGCACGCTGTAGCGCGGATCGACGGGCAAACCGAGGTCGGCCGAGCCGACGCGGTCCACGCGGAGCACGTCCGCCCCCATGTCGGCCAGCATCATGGCGCAGAACGGCCCGGGCCCGATGCCCGCGACCTCGATGACGCGAACGCCGGCGAGCGGCCCCTGGCTCACTTGGCCAGCACGTGCTTGGCCACCGCGTCCTCGACCACGGTGCCCTTGAAGAAGTCGGGATTGAGCGCGGTGTGGAGGCTCGCCGCGTTGCTGAACGTGAACTCGCGGAAGTCGTCCTCGGTGATGAGCCCGTGCTCCACCAGCTCCCACGCCTCCTCCAGCACCTCGGTCATGTCGGTGACGTCGAAGTGGCCCACGTCGGAGGAGAAGATCGGGTTGAGGCGGTGATAGCCGTGGCGGTCGAAGGCCCAGGCGGTCATGGGATCGTCGGCCTCGCAGCCGAAGTAGAAATGGTCGGCGAACCGCCGCTTGAGCGTCTCGATCGAGTCGATGCCGGCGGCGGCGAAGTCGTCGATCTGCTCCTTGTACTCGCGCGCGGTCATCTCCTCCACCGTCTTGAAGGGGGGAACGAGGCTCGGCGCATCGAGGATCTCCGCCATCTTCTTCTCGTAGACCGTGCCGCCCCATCGGGCGAACAGCTCGGAGAGCTTGGCGCGGTCGAGATTGGTCGGGCGCACGTGGCGCTCCAGGGCGGCGGCGTTGCGCTTCACCCAGTGGCCCACGAGATCGGTGAGGAGATTGCACGCCCAGCCCACGCCGCCCTCCAGCATGGCGAACTTGAGGGCGGGGAAGCGCTTCACCACGCCGCCGATGATGAGCGCCTTGGCGAAGGCGTGGCTGGCGGCGGCGAAGTGGCCGATGTGATTGTAGGTGAAGTTGTCCACGGTCTCGCGGCCGTGCCAGCCCATGCTCCCGGAATGCGCGGTCACCGCGACCTTGAGCTCGAGGCACTTCGCCCAGAACGGGTCGTAGTCGAGGTCGCTGTCATAGCCGAGGGAGTCGATGACCTGGCGGACGTACGCGGGATCGCCGCCCGCCTTCGCCCCCGCCGGCACGGGACGCTTCACGTGGTTCGCGATCATGATCACCTTCATGCCCAGCTCGCGCACCGCGTAGCTGGCCTCGTCGATGGCCTCCTGCGGCGTGTACACCGGCACCACCGCGGCGGGTGCGATCCGGGCGCGATAGGGGGCGAACATCTCCGCGTTCATCCGGTTCACCGCACGGGCGCAAGCGCGGCGCAGCTCCTCGTCCGGGTTGCCGATGTGGAAGAGGCCCAGCGAGGTGTACAGCAGGCAGAAGTCGATGCCGAAGTCGTCGAGGCGCTCGTGGAAGAGCGCGGGCACCATGGCGGTGGCGCGGTCGAGGGTATTGGCGGGCTCGCCCCACCACGTGGGCCGGTGCTGCCGCCGCTCGCGGCGCTCCCCGCGGCTCCACTCGTACCAGCCGGCCTCCGTCTGCTTCTTGACGAAGCGGTCGGTCACCGCGGGGCCCGCCACCTGGCGGAGATAGTCGAGGAAAATGGGGACCGGCTCCAGCCAGTGGCCATCGCCGTCGATCACGGGGTGGTCCAGGTGGGCGCGCACGGCGGCGGATTTCGAGTCCTTCGAGTAGGCCATTGGAGGCTCCTCCGGAAGCGGGTAGCGTCTCCGGTTTTGTAGGTCATTCGCCAGGGCAAGTCAAGGCGCGGGGGGCAGGCGGAAAGGCGCGCGCGCCCGGGCGATTGACACGAGCGGCGGCCCTCTGGTGTAGTGGGCTCTCGCATGACGCGCTCGATCGGGATCTTCCTGCTGGCTGTCCTCTTCGCCTTCGGGCTCGGCGCCCACCCGGCGCAGCCCGCCGATCCGCCGCGCGCCGTCGACGGGCAGGCCATCGATCCCGATGCGGAGCTGGTGGTGGCCCTCGCCGACGACACCAACAACATGGACCCGCGCATCGGCATGGGCTCGATCCGCTCCAACTACATCCGGCAGGTGTTCGAGAGCCTGGTGGACGTGGACGCGGCGGGCAAGCCCCAGCCCGGCCTGGCGCTGACGTGGAAGGCGATCAACGACAATCTCTGGGAGTTCACGCTGCGCCCCAACGTGCGCTTCCACGACGGCGAGCCGTTCAACGCCGATACCGTGCTCTTCAACTTCGACCGCATGTTCCGGAAGAACCTCGACAAGTGGGGCATCAAGGACGTGACTGCGGGGACCTCGTTCGAGAAGCTCTACCCGATGGTGACGAAGTGGGAGAAGGTCAACGACCTCACCGTGCGCGTGCACACGAGCGAGCCCCTGGCCATGCTGTGGGACGCGCTGGGGCGCGAGCCCCTGGTGCCGCGCGCCTCCACCATCAAGAACGGGGTGGACGCGCTCAACGAGCGCCCGATCGGCACGGGGCCGTGGCGCATGGTCGAGTGGAAGCGCAAGGACAGCATGCGCTTCGAGCGCTGGGACGGGTACTGGGGCCCTCCGCCCTTGGTGAAGCGCATGCGCTTCCAGACCATCCCGGAGGGCGCCGCGCGCATCGCCGCCCTTCGCGCCGGTCAGGTGGGGCTGATCGAGGCGGTGCCGCCGATCGACGCCGCCGCCCTCCAGCGCGACGCCGCCTTCAAGGTGGTGAGCGCCGCGCAGAAGCTCGGGTGCCGGCTCTACATCAACGGCCGCCCCAAGGACAAGTACGACTCGGGCGGCAAGGACGGGCTGTTCGCCGACCAGCGGCTGCGCCTGGCGCTCAACCACGCCATCAACCGCGACGCCATCATCAAGAAGATCTTCGGCGGCTACGCGCTCGCCAACGCCTCGCCGGTGGCGACGGTGATGTACGGCTACGCCGCCCAGGAGCCGTACGCCTTCGATCCCGCCCGCGCCAAGGCGTTGCTCGCCGAGGCGGGCTGGCGCGACACGAACGGCGACGGCGTGGTGGACAAGGGCGGTGAGCCCCTGACGCTGCAGCTCCTCTTCCCCGCCAAGCACTACGGCCAGGCCTTCGACGAGATGACGGCGGCGGTAGTGGAGATGGTGAAGGACGTCGGGGTGGGGGTGGTGGTGAAGCCGCTGGACTTCGGCACGCTGCTCCAGACCCTCACCAAGGGGACGCTGCCGTCCAACGGCGGATTCACCGCGTGCCGGACCAGCAACAGCGTGGACGCGGAAGACCAGGTGCGCGACTGGGCCAGCTACACGCTGGTGAACTGGACGCCGTTCACGCCGGAGCTCGCTGCGCTCTATCAGGCCTCGCGGCGGGAGCTCGATCCCGGCAAGCGCCTCCGGATCCTGGCCGATCTCCAGCGGCAGATCCGCGACTGGTCCCCGGTGGTGCCACTCTACCAGGAGATCAAGATCTACGCCCACAGCGCGCGCGTCCTGCGCTTCGCGCCGCTGCCCGAGCTGCACATGGACTTCCGCGGCGTGGCTCTCCGGAAATGAGCGGATGCGGGCCTTCCTGCTGCGGCGGTTCCTCCACGCGCTCGTGGTCGTCTGGGGCGTCGTCACCGTCGTGTTCTTTCTCGTCCGCCTCACCGGCGACCCCGCCGCCGTCCTCGTAGACCCCACCGCCACCCAGGCGGAGATCGAGTACACGCGGCGCCTCCTCGGGCTCGATCGCCCGCTCGCCGTCCAGTACGGCGACTTTCTGCTCGCCATCGCGCGCGGCGACTTCGGGCAGTCCATCCAGACCCGGCGTCCCGCCCTCGGCATGGTGCTCGAGCACCTCTGGCCCGCCACGACCGTCCTCGCGGCGGCGGCGCTGCTCCTGTCCACGCTGGCGGCGGTGCCGCTCGGTGTGCTCTCCGCGACGCATCGAGGCGGCTGGATGGATCACGGCAGCCGGCTCGCCTCGCTCTTCCTCCAGTCGATGCCCGCGTTCTGGCTGGGGATCATGCTGATCCTCTTCTTCGCGGTGGAGCTGGGCGGGCTGCTGCCTGCCTACGGCTCGGGCAGTCTCCGCCACCTGATCTTGCCCGCGGTGACGCTGGCCGCGGCGCCGCTCGCCCAGAACGTGCGGCTCGTGCGCTCGGGCATGCTCGAGGTGCTGGGCGAGGACTACGTGCGCACCGCGCGCGCCAAGGGCCTGGCCGAGCGCGGCGTGATCTATCGCCACGCGCTCCGCAACGCCGCGCTGCCCGTGCTCACCGTCACCGGGCTCTCGCTGGGCTTCATGCTGAGCGGCGCCATCATCATCGAGACGGTCTTCTCCTGGCCCGGGCTGGGACGGCTGATCGTGCAGGCGGTGCCGGGCCGCGACTTTCCCGTGATCCAGGCCGGCGTCTTCGTATTCGGGGTGATCTTCGCGGGGGTGAACTTCGTGGTCGACGTGCTCTACACCGTCCTGGACCCGCGGGTGCGGCTGGCATGAGGCTTCGGCGTGATCTGCCCGCGCTGCTCGGGCTCGCCATCATCGCCGTGACGATCCTCGCCGCCGCGCTCGCGCCTGCGCTCTCACCCGGCGATCCCCTCAAGAACCGGCTCCTCGAGCGCCTCACGCCGCCGATGTGGGCGTCGGGGGGCAGCGCCCAGCATCCCCTCGGCACCGACACGCTGGGACGCGACGTGCTGAGCCGGCTCGTCCACGGCGCGCGCGTGTCGCTCGTGGTGGGGCTGGCCGCGGTGCTGCTGGCGGGCGTGGTGGGGGTGGCGCTGGGCCTCGCCGCCGGGTATCGCGGCGGGTGGGCCGACGACCTCCTCATGCGCGTAGGCGACGTGCAGCTCGCCTTCCCCGTGCTGCTGCTGGGCGTGGCCGTTACCGCGGTCCTGGGCGCGAGCCTCACCAACATGATCCTCGTGCTCGGCGCCAGCGGCTGGGTGACCTACGCGCGGATCGCGCGCGGCGAGGCGCTCGCGCTGAAGGAGCGCGACTTCGTGGCGGCGGCGCGGGCGCTGGGCGCGCCGGCCGGCCACGTGGTGCGGCGGCATCTCCTGCCCAACGTGCTGCCGCCGCTGATGGTGGTGACCACGTTCTCGGTGGCGCGCACCATCATCGCGGAGGCCTCGCTGTCCTTCCTCGGGCTCGGACTGCCGCCGCCCACCCCGAGCTGGGGAGCCATGCTGGACGAGGGACGCAACTACATCACGACCGGCTGGTGGCTGGCCCTGTTCCCCGGACTCGCCATCCTCGTGCTCGTGCTCGCCATCAACCTCTGCGGGGACTGGCTGCGTGATGCCCTGGACCCGCGTCTCGAGAAAGGAATCGGATGAAGTACTGGGAAGACATCAAGGTCGCCGACACCGCCATCCTCGGCTCGCACACGGTGACGGAGGACGAGATCCTGGCCTTCGCGAGGAAGTACGACCCCCAGCCGTTCCACCTCGACCGGGAGGCGGCCACGCGCTCGATCTTTGGCGGCCTGATTGCCAGCGGCTGGCATTCCTGCGCCATCATGATGCGGCTCTCCGTCGATCACATGAAGAAGGAGCAGCTGGCGGGGGTGGGCTCGCCCGGCATCGATTCGTGCCGGTTCGTGAAGCCGGTGCGGCCGGGCGATACTGTCACCGTGCGCACCGAGATCACCGAGAGCTGGCCGTCCAGGTCGAAGCCCATCGGCTTCATCCGGCGCCGCGCGGACATGCTGAACCAGCACGGCGACGTGGTGCTGACCGTCATCGGCGTCGGGATGTTCCTGCGGAAGGGCGAGCCGCAGCCGCAGGCGAGGCGAGCGGATACATGATGGTTCCCGAGCGGAGCGAGGGCGGCATGACTGACCTCCTCTACTTCGAGGACGTGAAGGTCGGCGACACCGAGCGCTTCGGCCACTACGAGGTCACGCGCGAGGAGATCATCGAGTACGCGCGGCAATTCGACCCCCAGCCCTTTCATCTGGACGAGGAGGCGGGTAAGGCGAGCCCGTTCGGCGGCCTCATCGCGAGCGGCTGGCACACCGGCGCCATGCTGATCCGCATGCTGAACGACCACTCGATCCCTCGCGCGGCCACCAGCGGGGCGCTGGGCTTCGACGATCTCAAGTGGGTGAAGCCCGTCCGGCCGGGCGACATCCTCTCGGTGGAAACGCGGGTGCTCGACAAGGCGGAGTCGCGGAGCCGGCCCGAGATCGGCGTGGTCAAGGTGGAGAGCCGCGTCCTGAACCAGGCCGGGGAGCTCAAGATGTCCCTGGTCTCGATCGTGCTCTACCGTCGCCGCCGGTGATCGCCGGCGCCCGTGGCCGGCGGGTGATCCTGCGCGCGCCGCGCCCGGGCGACCGCGACGAGGTCCTGCGGCTCAACCGCGCGAGCCGGCGCTTCTACCGTGGGCTCGTGATGCCCCCAGTGACGCCGCGACAGTGGGTGGCCTTTCTGGCCCGCCGCCGGCGGCCCGAATCGCCGGGCTTCCTCATCTCCCGGATCGAGGACGGGGCCATCGTGGGCGGTATCAACATCAACGAGATCGTCCGCGGCGTGTTCAAGAGCGGCTATCTCGGCTATCAGATCGGCGCGCCTTATGCGCGCCGGGGCTACATGACGGAGGCGCTTGCCCTGACCCTGCGCATCGCCTTCGGGCGGCTCAGCCTGCATCGCGTGGAGGCGAACATCCAGCCCGGCAATCGTGCGTCGATCGCGCTGGTGCGCCGCGCGGGATTCCGTCGCGAGGGCCTCTCCCCGCGCTATCTCAAGATCGGCGGCCGCTGGCGCGACCACGAGCGCTGGGCGCTCACGATGGAGGACTGGCGCCGGCGTCGCCGAGTCCGCCCGCGCCGGCGACCGTGAAGGTCCGGTGTAGGGTCCAGCGCGCGAGCCCGTCCTCGTCCGCGCCCGTCTGACGCAGCAGCGTGAGGTTGTCGAGCGCCGCCGGGAAATGGCGGGCTCGCCCGGCAAGGTGACGCCACACCTCCGCGAAGCGCGCCCGGCAGTCCTCGGCCAGCGTCATGTGAGGGCGCAGATGCGGGCCGTCGTGCGGGCCCCACGGCATCCAGGCGAGCCGGCGCAACTCAGTGAAGAGCGCCTCGAGCAGCGTCTGCGCGGCCGGAGAGAGCGTCACGGTGGCGAACACCACGTTCTCGTCGAAGTGGTCGAAGTCGCCCACGGTCACGGGAACCGTCGGGTGTCGGCCCGCGAAGTCGCCGAGGAGGGTTTCCACCGGGGTGATGTCGTCGGTCTCGAAGTGATACTTCAGCGTGAAGTGCGCGGGAATGGCCTGGCGCTGGGTGATGCGGAGGTCGAAGCGCGTGGCGAGCTCGTCCACCAGGGCCCGGTGGTACTCACCCACGAAGCTCGGGAGCAGGCACGGGAGGATGTAGCGCATCGCGGGATGCCCGCCACTCATTGTATGCTCCCCGCATGAAAGAGCCGTTGCCGGAACCGCTGCCGGCCGATCCGCTCCCGCTGATGGAGGCGTGGATCGCGGAAGCCTCCAAGACGGTGAAGACGGCCACCGCGATGGCGCTGGCCACCGTCGACGCCGACGGCCGCCCGGCCGCGCGCATGGTCATCTGCCGCGGCTTCGACGCCAAGGCGGGCTGGCTGGTCTTCTACACGGATCGCGGCAGCGCCAAGGGCCACGCCCTCGCGGCGAATCCGCGCGCCTCGGTGGTGTTTCACTGGGACGTGTTCGAGCGGCAGATTCGCGTGGACGGGCCGGTGTCCTGGGCGCCCGAGGCCGACTCGGAGCGGTACTGGAACACGCGTCCTCTCGACGCGCGCATCGCCGCGATCGCGAGCGAGCAGAGCCTTCCCATCGCGTCGCGCGCCGCCTTCCTCGCCAAGGTCGAGGCGGCCGGCCGTAGCGCGGGTACTGCGATCGCGCGCCCGGCGCGCTGGGGCGGCTATCGCGTGTGGGCCGAGCGCGTGGAGCTCTGGGTGGGCCAGCCTGCGCGCGCGCACGACCGCGCGGTATGGACGCGCACGCTCACGAGCGCGGCCGACGGATTCACCGGCGGCCCCTGGAGCGCGACTCGCCTGCAGCCCTGATTCGCGCCCCCTTCAGCGGCTGTCAGACCCCGAACACGTCAAGCGTCATCCCGCAACGCCCTCGACTGGCGAAATTGATTCGCGTTCCGCATGTGCGCGCTTTTCCAAAGCTTTCCGTCGGGCGGGCATGGCACCCCACGTGCACTACCGCCGGATACGGTTCGACGACCCAATCGACCCAACTCACACAGGGGGACACTGCATGCTGAGCTTCTGGCACAGGAAGCGGACGGTGCTGGGCAACCAGCGCGGCTTCACGCTCATCGAGCTGATGATCGTGGTAGCCATCATCGGAATCCTCGCGGCCATCGCGATCCCGCTGTACGCGAACATCCAGGCGCGCGCCCGCATCGCGAAGGCACAGGCCGACGCCCGTACGCTCGCCTCGGCCGTGAGCATGTACTCGGCCCACATGGGCACGCTCCCGACCGGTCTGGCGGCCCTGAACTCGGTCGCGACGAACAGCCTGGGTCAGACCGCCGGTCCGTTCATGGCCTCCACGCCGGCGGCGCCTGCGGGCTGGACGGCGTATGGCTATAGCTCGACTGCCTCCGGCGCGTTCACGATCTCGGCGTCGGGCGACTCGACCACCGTCAGCCTGCCGTAAGGACCTTCACCGCAGACCCGGGGGAGGGGCGACTGCCCCTCCCCCCTTTTTTTCGCCCGCCGCCCGCCCACCAGCGGACTGACGTTTTTCGCCCCGACTACTTCGCGACGTCACCCTGCAGTTCTTTCCAGACAAACGAAATTAAATAGTTACACCGCCAGACCCCGAGATTTTTGTGGCACACCCCATGCACCGATAGGGGTACGTATGGCGACTCGAATCAACGACTGATGATACCAACACAACTGACATAAAGGAGACTCGACATGCTGGCCTTCTGGAACAAGAAGCGGACGATGCTGGGCAACCAGCGCGGCTTCACGCTCATCGAGCTGATGATCGTGGTGGCCATCATCGGTATCCTCGCGGCCATCGCGATCCCGCTGTACGCGAACATCCAGGCCCGCGCCCGGATCGCCAAGGCGCAGGCCGACTCCCGGACTCTCGCCTCCGCGGTGAGCATGTACTCCGCGCACATGGGCACGCTGCCGAACGCGCTCTCGGACCTGAACTCGGTGGCCACGAACAGCCTGGGGCAGAC
>DASTYT010000093.1 GCA_035764725.1 Candidatus Methylomirabilota bacterium
CTGCGCCATCATGGCGAGGAGGCCCAGCGTCTTGAGGGCGACCGTCTTGCCGCCCGCGTTGGGGCCGGTGATGACGAGCAGCGGGCGCTCGGCGTCGAGGAGGAGATCGACCGGGACCACGGTGCGCCCGGGATGCTTCCAGCCCTGGGCGAGGAGCAGGGGATGGCGCGCGCCACGCACGTCCACTAGCCGCGCCTCGCCGACCGCGGGCTCGGTGGCCTGCATGCGCTCGGCCAGCTCGGCGCGGGCGAAGATCAGGTCCGCCTCCCCGATCCCGTCCACGAGCCGGGCGAGCTCGGGCAGCGCCTCCCGCACCGCGTCGGTGAGCGCAGCGAGCACGCGGAGGACCTCGGCCTCCTCGTCACGCGCCAGATCGACGAGGGCATTGTTGTCTTCGACCACGGACTCGGGCTCCACGAAGATCGTGGCGCCGCTCTGGCTGCGGTCGTGGACGATCCCGCGCAGCCGGCCCTTGGCGCCGGCCAGCACGGGGAGCACGTAGCGGCCGTGGCGCACGGTGACGTAGCGCTCCTGGAAGAGCGAGTCGGCGCCGGGCTGCTGGAAGAAGCCCTCGAGCCGCTTCACGAGCTCGCGGCGCAGCTCGCGCAGGCGCCCGCGCAGGCGGCGGAGCGCGGGGCTGGCGTCGTCGCGCAGGGAGCCATCGTCGTCCAGCGCGTGACGGAGCCGGTCGCGGAGGGGACGCACCGAGGGCAGGCTGCCGAGCGCGCGGCCCAGCTCGGGCGCGTCGGGCGCGATGCTCCGGCCGTAGCCAGCGAGTCGGCCCGCCGCCTCGAGCAGGGGAATCAGCGCGACCAGCTCGGCGCCCTCCACCACCGCGCCGATGGTGCGCGCGCGCTCGAGGGTGTCGCGCACGTCGGGAATCACGTCCCAGGGTGGGCTGCCCGCGGTGCCCAACGCGATGCGGCCCTGGCGGGTTTCCGCCAGGGCCGCCTGGATCTGGGGCAGGTCGGTCGAGGGCTTGAGAGCGAGCGCTCGCTCTCGACCCATGGGCGTATGCGTGTCGAGGGCCAGCAGGCCCTGGACCTGGGCCCACTCGACCCCGTTGCCGCCTGAGACTAGTCGGAGAACCGCTCGCGTTTCTTTGCCTTCTTCCGCGCCGCGAGCGTCTTGCGCTTCCGCTTGACGCTGGGCTTCTCGTAGTGCTGCCGCTTGCGCAGCTCCGACATGAGCCCGGCCTTCTCGCACTGCTTCTTGAAGCGCTTCAGTGCGTTCTCGAAGGACTCGTCGGGCTCCACGATGACCTTGGTCACTCACGTCCCCCCTCTCCGGGACCGAAACGGGCAACAGATGGTGAAGCGACCACTGTATAACACGGCCCCCAGGGGGCTGCAATCTATGCCCCCTCACGACGATCGAGGAGCTTGATCGCCTGCTGGGCCGCCTCCTCGCAGGCCGCCGTCACGACCTCCTGCTCCTCGGGGTAGAAGGCGGTCAGGACGTGGTCCACGACCTCTTCCCGACGCCGGCCCGACCCCTCCGGAGGCTCCGGCCGACCGATCCCGATCTTCACGCGCCGAAGCGCGTCGGTCCCGAGGGCCACGATGAGCGAGCGGACGCCGTTGTGCCCGCCCGCGCTGCCGCTCATCCGGACGCGCACCTTGCCGACGGGGAGGTCCAGGTCGTCGAACACGATGACGAGATCGGTGGGAGCCAGGTGGAGGCGCCGGGCGATGCGGGCCACCGCGGGCCCGCTCTCGTTCATGTAGGACTGCGGCTTGACGAGATAGACGGGCTCCCCGTGCCAGCGCGCCGCGCCCACCAGATGACCGCCCTCGCGGGCGAAGCGCGCGTGCAGGGTCTTCGCGATGCCGTCGAGGACACGCGCCCCCACGTTGTGGCGCGTGTCCCGGTACTCCGGGCCGGGATTGCCGAGCCCGATGATGGCCTGGGCCACTTACTTCTTCTTCGCGTCCTTGTCCTTCTCCTTGACGTCGGCCGCTTCTTCCTTCGGCTTCCGCTCGGTGAGGACCTCGGGCTCGGCCGGCGCGGCCGCCACCGTCTCCACCGCCGGAGCCGGCGCAACCTCTTCCGCCGGAGGCGGCGCCACCGTGGCCACGGCCTGATTACCGTCGGTGAGGACGCGCACGCCTTCGGGCACCGGCAGCTGGCTGACCGTGAAGACGTCGCCGATGGCGAGGTTGGAGACGTCGGCGGTGAGGGCCTCGGGGATCTGGCCGGGGAGGCAGGACACCTGTACCTCGCGGAGGATCATCTCGAGGATGCCCTTGGTCTCGCGCACGCCCACCGCGTCGCCCACGTGGCGCAGCGGCACCGTGACCTGGATGGGCTTGTCCATGGCCACTTCCTGAAGGTCCACGTGGACCAGGTCTTCGCTGACGGGATCGAGCTGCATGTCGCGGATGATGGCCATCCGCTTGTCGCCCGACCCGTTGAAGGTCACCTGGACGAGCTGGGTGCCGCCCTCGTGGCCGTGGATCAGCCGGAAGATGTCCTTGGGATTCACGGTGATCTTCACGGGCGCGCTGCCGCCGTACAGCACGGCGGGCACGCGCCCGGCGCGCCGGAGACGCTTGGCGGCTTCCTTGCCGGA
This sequence comes from Candidatus Methylomirabilota bacterium, assembly GCA_035764725.1. Taxonomy (NCBI): domain Bacteria; phylum Methylomirabilota (SeqCode); species Candidatus Methylomirabilota bacterium. The sequence goes on from DASTYT010000093.1 coordinate 2,573, forward strand.
TCCCTCGCGCTTCTCGATGCTGAGTGCTCGGATTTCCATGATGTCCTTTCTCTGCTCGCGGCTAGACGAACATCTTCGACACGGATTCTTCGTCGTGAATGCGGCGGACCGCCTCGGCGATCAGTGGACCGACCGAGAGCACCCGGATCTTGCCGATCTGCTTGTCGGGGATGAGCGGGACGGAGTTGGTGATGACGACTTCCTCGAGCATGGACTCGCTGATGCGTTTGATAGCGGGACCGGAGAGCACGCCGTGCACGGCGGCGGCGAGGATGCGCCGCGCTCCTTCACGCTTGAGGGCATCCACCGCCTGGATCAGCGTTCCCGCCGTGTCGATCATGTCGTCGATGATCACCACGTCCTTGCCCTTGACGTCGCCGATCAAGTGCATGAAGACGGCAACGTTGGGACCGTCGCGGCGCTTGTCGATGATGGCCAGGCCCGCGCTGAGCCGCTTGGCGATGGCGCGCGCCCGCTCGACACCGCCCGCGTCGGGCGAGACGACCACCGGGTCCTTGAGGTCGCGCTTGGCGAGGTAGTCCACGATCACCGGGGGCGCCGCGAAGAGATGATCCACCGGCATGTTGAAGAAGCCCTGGATCTGGCCGGCGTGCAGGTCCACCGCGAGGACGCGATGACAGCCCGCGGCGGTGATCAGGTCCGCCACTAGCTTTGCGGTGATCGGCACCCGCCCCATCACCTTACGGTCCTGGCGGCCGTAGCCGTAGTAGGGGAGCACCGCGGTGATCCGCCGCGCCGACGCGCGCTTGAAGGCGTCGAGCATGACGAGCAATTCCATCAGATGGTCGTTCACCGGGGGGCACGTGGGCTGGATCACGAATACGTCCTGGCCGCGGACGTTCTCGTTGATCTGCACGTACACCTCGCCGTCCGAGAACCGGGAGACGTCGGCGTCGCCCAGCGGGAGCTGGAGCGTTTTGGCGATCTCCTCGGCGAGCGGCCGATTCGCGTTCCCCGAGAAGAGCTTCAGCTCATATCCCATTCCGCGTCCTCTACCCGTTTCCGGGCCGGTTGATCCGACCGAACTGCCTGCCCCGAATGCTGCGACCGAGTTGCCTCCACACTTCTCAACATGCCAAGAGGCATGTTGATGACAAATGGTTGGGGCGGGAGGACTCGAACCTCCGAATACGGGATCCAAAGTCCCGCGCCTTAGCCAGCTTGGCCACGCCCCAGTGAATCGTCACCCGCGGCTCCGCGCTACGCGGATACACGCGCCGCCCTGTGTCCGTACCGCCCACACCGACCAGCCCGCACGCGTCACGCGCCGGCGAATCGCCCGCGCGTGGTCGTAGGAGCGCGCGATCCCGAACACCGTGGGCCCGCTTCCCGACATCACCGCGCCCAGCGCGCCCGCGGCGAGCAGAGCCGCCTTCATCTTCGCGATGGCCGGCACCGCCGGCTCGACCACCGCCTGCAAGTTGTTCGTGAGCGCGGCCGCTATCTGCCGCGGGCTCCGGCTCCGCAGCGCCGCGATCATGCGCCCGGTGCCCGCCGCCTCTTGCGACCAGCCCGCCGGCACGCGCTGATAGACCTCTTTGGTGGACAGCGGGAAGTTCGGATTCACCAGCACCAGCCCGAGTCCTCCCGTTGCCGGCAGCGCCGCCAGCCGCTCGCCACGCCCGGTCGCGAGCGCCCGGCCCTTCCCGAGGAAGAACGGCACGTCCATGCCGAGACGCTCCGCCAACTCCTGCAGCCGCTTCACCGGCCACCTGATCCCCCACATCCGATTCAGCGCCCAGAGTGCCGCGGCCGCGTCGCTCGAGCCCCCACCCAGCCCCGCCGCCACCGGAATCCGCTTGTCCAGCCGGAGCCGCGCCCCGCGGTTCACGCCGGCCGCATCGCGCAACAGCCGCGCCGCCCGTATGACCAGATTACCCTCGTCGGTGGGCAGCGCGGGATCGCTCGTCACAAGGGAAAGCGAGTCGGCGGGCTCGACCGTCAGGCGGTCCCAGAGATCCACGGATTGGAGGATCGTGGCGAGCTCGTGGTAGCCGTCCTCCCGCTTCCTCAGCACCTCGAGCGTCAGGTTCACCTTGGCCGAGGTCTGAACGACGAGCCCCCGTGCAGTCCTCAGCCGCTTCGACAAGGCAGAGAACAGTAACACGCGCTGCGTCGAAGTGTCAACGGAAGTCTTGGATTTCCACGCCTTGCGGGACATCGAGCGCGAGCAACGCGGGGTCGAAGCCGGTATCGACCGCGGGCTCGCGATAGGTGACCGCGACCTCGAGCCGCCCGTCGAGCGTGACCAGCGTGATCGCCTTGGCCACGCTCCCGCCGGTGGCCGGATCCTGGGCCGGGCGCGTGAATGTGACGCGCATGGGGTTCTTCCCCTCCGTCCACTCGACCTTGACGGGCCGGCCCGCGGCATCGAGCCAGGTGCGCTGGGTACCGTCGTCGCCGCTCAGGCGGAGGGAGGGCCCCACCTCGTCCGCGGGCACGAGCGCCCCCGAGCGCGGCGCGCGCAGGGGCCGGACATGGCCGGCGAGGAGGGCCACGAGGTCCTCGGTCGGCAGCGCGAGTCCGAGCCAGCGGCGGTTGGCGTCCGGCGTGGACGGTAGGAGATAGGCGCGACCGGCCGGCACCTCCCAGATCGTCACCTGCTCGGGCCGGGCCGCCACGACGAGGAGCGGGGGCCCGAAGGGCGAGAGCGCCTCGAAGCGCAGGCTCGAGGGGCGCCGGAGGAGGAGCACGCCGGTGAAGCGCTGCGATCGCGCGCGCTGCCGGATCGCGATCTCGGCGAGGGTGCGGAGATCGCCGAAGCTCTGCCACGCGTCCTCGAGCCGCGCCCGTGCGCTGTCGACGTCGGCCGGCAGGGGCGGGGTGGGCCGGGCGCTCGCGCAGGCGCCCAGCGTCAGCGTGAGGACGAGGAGAAGAGCGAGGGAGCCCCGGCGGCTACTTGGTCTCGATCTTCGGCTTGGGACTCTCACCCTTGGCCCGGAGCTGCTTCTCGCGCGCCTCCTGAAGCTTCTTCTTGAAGCCGTCGCCGAGGCGGTTTTCCTTGTCCACCGAGAGCGCCCTCTCCCACGCCGCGATGGCGTCTTCGACGCGGCCGTTCTTCACGTAGGCGTCGCCGAGATGGTCGAAGATCTCCGGGTCGTCCTTGGCTCGATCGGCGGCCCGCTGGAGCTCGCGGAGGGCCTCGGCGTACTTGCCCTGCTGGTAGTACGCCCAGCCCAGGCTGTCGATGAAGTAGCCGTTCTCGGGCTCGATCTCGAGCGCTTTCTGGATGAGCTCCACCGCCTCGGGGAGGTTCTGCCCCCGCTCGGCGAACATGTAGCCGATGTAGTTGTAGGCCTCGGCGTGCTTGGGATCGAGCGCGATCACTTTGCGGAAGGCGGCGACGGCGTCGTCGTAGCGCTGCTGCTTCTCGCGCACCACGCCCAGCTGGAAGTAGAGGTCCTTGTTCTTGTCGTCCAGCTGAAGGCCTTCGTTGAGCGTGTCGGCCGCGCGGTCGTACTGGTTGCCGCGGAAGAGCGCGGTGGCGAGATAGAGGAAGAGCTCGGGGCGCTTGGGCTCGAGATTCACGGCCTGCCGCAGCACCGTCACCGCCTCGTCGTAGCGCTTGGCGCGGCTCAGGAGGAACCCGAGCTGCACGCGCGCGTCCACCGAGCGCGGGTCGGCGGCGAGGATGCGCTCCAGCTCCACCTTGGCCTCGTCGTCCTTGCCCGCCTCCATGAGCGTGGTGGCCAGGAAGTAGCGGGCGCGGATGTTGCCGGGCTCGAGGAGGAGCGCGCGTCGGAAGGACGCCGCCGCGGCATCCCAGGCCTTCTGCTCGTACTGGATGGCGCCGAGCTTGAGCCAGACCCGCGGATCACGCGGGGCGGCGTCGGCGAGCTGCTCGATCTCCGCCTGCGCCTCCTTGAACCGGCCCATGCGCACGAGAAGGTCGCCGAGCCGCTCGACGAACGCCGCGTTGTCAGGATTAGCCAGGATGGCTGCCTTGTAGGTGGCGATGGCCTCGTCCGGCTTCTTCAGCGTCTCGTAGACGTAGCCCAGGGCCTGCCAGGCGCCATCCTGGTCGGGATCGAGCTCGACCGCGCGCTTCAGGCGGTCGAGCGCCTCGTCCCAGTTCTCCGCCTCGATGGCGATGCGGCCCAGGATGTAGTACGCCTGCGCGTGCCCGGGGCGCTCGGCGATCAGGCGCAGCAACACCGCGCGGGCCTTGTCGTAGTTCTTCTGCTCGAAGTGCTGCTGGGCGAGCGCGAGGTAGGCGTCGGGCGACTGCGGCGAGATCTGGATGACCTTCTCCAGCTCGGCCTCCGACTCGGGAAGCCGACGCGCCCGGCGGTACAGCTCGGCGAGCGTCAGGTGCGCCGCGGTACTGGAGGGCTCGAGATCGACGGCGCGCTGCGCAGCCGTGATGGCCTCGCTCGACTGATTGGAGCGGGCGAGCCACTGCGCGAGCTGGGTCCAGAGGGCCGCGGTCTTCGGATCGCTCTCGATGGCCCCGCGCAGCTCTGCGATCGCCTCGGGCATCCGGCCCGCGCGCGCGTACATCTGGGCGACCGTGAACCGGTAATACGCGGTGGCGGTGCTGTCGGTGGCCGTGGCGGTCTGGCGAGCCGGCCGAGGCGCCTCCGCCTCGGGGCTGGAGGCGCCCATGCTCGCGCAGCCGGGAAGGGCGAGCAGGAGTGTGAGCGCGAGCGCACGACGGATGGTCATGAGGGGTCCTTCTCCGCCGGGGATGGCGAGGGCCGCTGCCGGCGAGTCAACCGGTCCTTGGTCAAAAGGCGCCGGAGCGCCGAGGCGAGCGCGGGATCGTCGAAACCCGCGACGGCCTGCTCGATCGCTCGCGCGTCGTCAGGCGAAAGCCGAGCCGGAGCGTCGGATCCGGATGGTGCGGCGGCCCGCCGGATCGTGGGGCGGGCGCCGAGCGCGAAGCGCAGCGACAGCACGGAACGCCCATGGCGGCGCCGGAGGGCGTCGAGGATTTCCCCGCTGCGCAGCTGGAGCTCGGAGAGCCAGGGGGAGTTGTCCGCCCGGATCTCCAGCGCGGCGTGCTCGAGCGCGGCCGGCCAGGAGCGCCTGGCGAGCGCGGAGCCCACGATGTCGGCCCACTGCCGCTGGAGGTCCCCGACCAGCATGCGCTCGGCCAGGGCGGGTACCGCCGCGGTGAGCAGGTCGCCCACCCGGTGGGGGGCAGAAACCCGCGCTGGATTCATGGTGCGCTCAATGATACGCGACCGATCCTCCAGCGGCTACTCCGAACCGCCGAGGTCAAATTGACTCCGATTCCACGCACCCTTATAGTGAGCGCGACATGGCGCGAGCCCGGCGCGGCGACACCCTGTCCGTCACCATCGACGACCTCGCGTACGGGGGCGAGGGCGTGGGCCGCGCCGACGGCTACGTGGTGTTCGTCCCGGGGGCCGTCCCCGGCGACACCGTCCGGGTCCGGCTCACCCAGGCGCGCGCCCGGTTCGGGCGCGGGGCCATCGAATCGATCGACCAGCCGTCCCTCGACCGCGTCGAGCCACCATGTCCCTACTTCGGCCGGTGCGGCGGCTGCCGCCTCCAGCACCTGCGCTACGAGGCGCAGCTCGCGCTGAAGACCAAGCAGGTCACCGACTGCCTGCAGCGGCTGGGCGGGATCGGAGCCTTCGAGATGCGGCCCATCCTGCCCGCGCCCGAGATCTACGGATACCGCAACAAGATGGAGTTCACGGTGGCGCGCGCCGGCGCCGGCGAGCGCGTGGTGCCCAAGGGGCGGCGGCTCGACCCCGGCGCGGGCGGTGAAGGCCCGGTGGTGGGTCTGCACGAGGCCGATCGCTACGACGCCGTTCTCGACATCGAGCGCTGCCTGCTCCAGTCGGACCGGATGAACGCCCTCCTCGACGAGGCGCGGCGCTTCATCCAGGAGCGCCGTCTCACCGTGTACGACCAGGAGAGCGGCGAGGGGCTCCTGCGCTTCCTCATGCTGCGCGAGGGCAAGGGGACGGGCGAGGCGATGGTCAACATGGTCACCTCCGCCCCGTCGGTGTCCGAGCTCGAGCCCCTGGTGGGCCGGGCGCAGGCACGGGTGCCCGAGACGTCCAGCGTCGTCCTCAACGTGAATCCGAAGAAGGCCAGCGTGGCCGTGGGTGTCGAGGAGCACCTCCTCGGGGGCCGCGACCACATCCGCGAGTCGCTGGGCGGGCTCACCTTCCAGGTCTCGGCCGGCTCCTTCTTCCAGACCAACACCGCGCAGGCCGAGCGCCTCTTCGGTCTCGTGCTGGACGCGGCCGCGCTCACCGGCGAGGAGACGGTGCTGGACCTCTATGCGGGCACGGGCGCCATCAGCCTGCTCCTCGCGCGGCGCTGCCGCCGCGTGTTCGGCATCGAGGTGGCGCCGGCCGCGGTGGCCGACGCCGTGCGCAATGCGGAGATCAACGGGATCACCAACTGCACGTTTCTCGCCGGCGAGGTGCGCTTCGCCCTCCCAGAGTTGATCAGCCGTGGTGTGGCGGCCGACGTGGCGGTGTGCGATCCGCCGCGCGCGGGCTTCCACCCCAAGGCCCTCGCCGCGCTCGCCACCCTCGCGCCCGCGCGCGTGGTGTACGTCTCGTGCAACCCGGCCACCCTCGCGCGCGATGTGGGTGAGCTCGCGCGCAGCGGCTATCGGGTGGAATGGGTGCAGCCGGTGGACATGTTCCCGCACACGCCGCACATCGAGGTCGTCGCCCACCTCACCCGATGAGCTGCCATCGATGAAGGCGTATCTGATCCGCAGGCTGTGGCAGTCGGTGCTCGTCCTCTTGGGGGTCTCCGTGGTCGTGTTCCTCATCCTGCACCTCACCGGCGATCCCGCCGCGCTGCTCCTGCCGCCCGATGCCACCGCCCTGGACCTCGAGACGCTCCGCACCGCGCTCGGCTTCAACGATCCGGTGGCCGTGCAGTACCTGCGCTTCCTCCGGGGGGCGGTGCAGGGGAACTTCGGCGAGTCGCTTCGCCACGGCGAGCCCGCGATGACCCTCGTCGTCGAGCGCCTGCCCGCGACCTTTCAGCTCGCGGGCGCGGGCCTCCTGATCGCGCTGACGCTGGCTATCCCCGCCGGCATCGTGTCCGCAGTGCGGCGCAACAAGCCGGTGGACTACATCGCCACCGTGGTCGCGCTGCTGGGGCAGGCCATGCCCACGTTCTGGCTCGGCATCATGCTCATCCTCATCTTCTCGGTGCGCCTGGGCTGGTTCCCGTCGTCGGGTCGAGGCGACCTCGAGCACCTCGTGCTGCCCGCCATCACCCTGGGCCTCTTCACCACCGCGCGGATTACACGGCTCACGCGCTCGGGCATGCTCGAGGTGCTGGGTCAGGACTATATCCGCACCGCCCGCGCCAAGGGCGTCAGCGAGCCGCCGGTGGTGTGGAAGCACGCGCTCCGGAACGCGTCGATTCCCATCGTCACCATCGTGGGCATCGAGCTGGGCACGCTGCTGGGGGGCTCGGTGATCACCGAGACGATCTTCGCGTGGCCGGGCGTGGGGCGCCTGTCCGTGCAGGCGATCTTCAATCGCGACTATCCCGTAGTCCAGGCCGCGGTGTTCCTCCTCGCGAGCACGTTCGTGATCGTGAACTTCCTCGTGGACATCGTGTACACGTATCTGGATCCGCGGATTCGATTCCGATGATCGTATCCGTTCGCCTCGCCGTCGGCGGCAGCTCGCCGGACTTCCGCTAGGCCATGGCCCCGCCCACCGCCGCGCGCGTCGCCGTCGAGCCCATGACCATCGCGCCCCCGCGCCCCTGGCGCGAGCGGGAGTGGGTGGTGCTGACCGCGCGGCTCGTCCGCCGGCGTACCGCGCTATTCGGTCTCGTCGTGGTGCTGGTGGTGCTGCTCGGCGCGCTGCTCGCGCCGGTGGTCTCGCCGTTCGACCCGCTCGCCCAGGACATCGGCCAGCGCCTGAAGGAGCCGGGCTGGGCGGACCCGCAGGGCCGCATCCACCCGTTGGGCACCGATCACCTCGGCCGGGACATCCTCGCGCGCATCATCCACGGCTCGCGCATCGCGCTGTCGGTAGGGCTGGCCGCGGTGTTCATCTCGGGCGCGCTTGGCATGGTGATCGGGCTGGTCGCCGGCTACTTCGGCGGCAAGGTGGACGACTTCTTCATGCGCCTGGCCGACATCCAGCTCGCCTTCCCTTTCATCCTGCTCGCCATCGCGGTGATCGGCGTGCTCGGGCCCAGCCTGCGCAACATCATCATCGTGATCGGCGTGTCGTCCTGGGTGGTGTACGCGCGGGTGGTGCGCGGCGAGGTCCTCTCCATCCGCGAGCGAGAGTTCGTCCAGGCGGCGATCGCGCTCGGCAGCCGCGACTGGCGCATTCTCGCGCGGCACGTGCTGCCCAACGCCTTCACGCCCTGGCTGGTGGTGGCCACGCTCGACATGGCGCGCGTCATCGTTATCGAGTCCGCGCTGTCGTTCCTGGGCCTCGGCGTGCAGCCGCCCACCCCGACATGGGGCGGCATGCTCGCGGATGGCCGCGTGTACCTCTCGACGGCGTGGTGGCTGGCGACCTTTCCCGGCCTCGCCATCCTGATCACGGTGCTCGGCATCAATCTCTTCGGCGACGGTCTCCGCGACACCCTCGATCCCCGGCTCAAGGTCTGAGCCCTTCACGAGATCCCCGGCATGCCTCTCGTCCTGATCGGCGGCGCGCTCATCGACGGCACCGGTGCCGAGCCGGTGAAGGGACGCGCGGTGGTGGTGGAGAACGGGCGGATCACCGCCGTCGTTCCGGACGCGCAAGCGCCCCGGGGCGAACGCGTGGATCTCGCGGGCCACACCCTCCTGCCGGGTCTCATCAACTGCCACGTGCATCTGTGCCTGGGCGCCGAGGCGGATCCGGTGCGGCCGCTGCGCGACGAGCCGCTCGGCGTCACCGTCATCAAGGCGCTGCTACGCGCGCGCGAGAGCGTGGAGGCCGGTGTCACCACCGTGCGCGACCTCGGCGGGCGCGACTATGCGGAGATGTCGGTGCGCCGCGCCATTCACGAGGGCTGGGCCCCTGGCCCCCGGATCCTCGCCGCGGGCAAGGCCATCTGCATGACGGGCGGGCACGGCTGGTGGGTGGGACGCGAGGCCGACGGGCCCGACGACTCGCGGCGTGCGGTGCGCGAGCAGCTCAAGGCCGGCGCCGACGTGATCAAGCTCATCGCCACCGGGGGCGTGATGACCCCAGGCGTGGAGCCGGGCGCCTCGCAGCTCACCGCGGACGAGATGCGCGCGGCCATCGACGAGGCGCGCAAGGCGGGCCGCCGCACCGCCGCGCACGCCCAGGGGTCGGGCGGCATCGCCGACGCGGTGGATGCGGGCATCAGCACCATCGAGCACGGGATCTTCCTCACCGAGGAGATCGTGGCGCGGATGAAGGCCCGCGGCACCTACCTCGTGGCCACCCTCAACGCGCCCGCGGCGATCAGCGCGGGCGGCCTCGCCGCGGGCATTCCCGACTACATGGTGCGGAAGTCGGACGCGGTGGTCCCCCCGCACATCGCGAGCTTCCAGCTCGCCCGGCGCGCCGGGGTGCCCATCGCCGCGGGCAGCGACGCGGGCACCCCGCTCAACCGACACGGCGACTACGCCGTCGAGCTCGAGCTCATGGTCAAGTACGGCATGACGCCGCTGGAGGCGATTCGCGCGGCGACGTCCACCGCGGCGGAGGCCCTGGGGCTCGGCGACGAGACAGGGCGGATCGCGCCCGGCCTCGCCGCCGATCTGATCGCGGTCGCCGGCCAGCCCGCCGAGCGCATCCAGGCGCTCGGCGAGGTGCGCATGGTCCTCACGCGCGGCCGCGCGGCGGTGCCCTTCGGCGGCGCGCGCGCCTCCGCCTAGCGGAAGAGGGCAAGCAC
>DASTYT010000094.1 GCA_035764725.1 Candidatus Methylomirabilota bacterium
AGCTCCTCGTCATGCTCAACGCCATCCTCCGCGACAGACGCCCATGGCAACCCGCTTGACTCCCGAGACAGTCGCTCAGGTCTTGAGCCGCGGGTCGAGCGCGTCGCGGATGCCGTCGCCGAGGAGGTTGAAGCCGAGCACGGTGAGGAAGATGGCGGCGCCGGGAAACGCGCCCAGCCAGGGCGCCTGCTCGAGGTAGCCCCGCCCCATCGAGAGCATGATGCCCCACGACGGTGTTGGCGGCTGCGTGCCCATGCCCAGGAACGAGAGCGCGGACTCGGTGAGGATGCCGAAGGCCACCGAGAAGGAGGACTGCACGAGCAACGGCGCCAGGCAGTTGGGGAGGATGTGCAGGATCACGAGCCGGCCGTCGGAGGCGCCGAGCGCGCGCGCCGCCGCCACGAAGTCGTTCTCCTTCACGGTCAGCACCTGCGCCCGGATCAGCCGTGCGAAGTTCGGCACGAACACGACGCCGATGGCGAAGAGGGCGTGGATCAGCTTGGGCCCGAGCACCGCGGTGATGCCCAGCGCGAGCACGAGACCCGGAAAGGAGAGCACGACCTCGAGCGCGCGCATGAGCAGGTTGTCCACGCGCCCGCCGACGTAGCCGGCGATGAGGCCGAGCGGAAGGCCGATGGAGAGCGCCACCGCCACCGTGAAGAGCCCGGCCTGCATGGACACGCGGCTGCCGTAGATCACGCGGCTCAGGATGTCGCGGCCAATGTCGTCGGTGCCGAAGAGATGCTTGGCGGAGGGCGGCGTCAGCACCTCGGCGAAGTCCGTGGCCACGGGGTCGTAGGGACTCAGCAGCGGCGCCAGCGCGGCCACGAGGATGAAGAGCCCCACGAGCGCCGCGCCGACCAGCCCCACGATGCTCCGCCGGAACTGGCCGAGCGCGATGGCGCCGAGGCTGGTGCCGCCGAGGGACGCCGCACGAATCGCCATCAGTGCACCCGGATCCGCGGATCCAGATACGAGTAGAGGATGTCCACGGCGAGGTTCGCGACGACGTAGCCCACCGCGAGGAACAGGATCACGCCCTGGACCACGAAGAAGTCGCGGCTGAACACGGAGTCGATCATGAGTCGCCCGACGCCGGGCAACGCGAACAGGCTCTCGGTGATGATGGTGTTGCCGAGGAGCGCGCCGATCTGAAGCCCGATCACCGTCACCACCGAGATCAGCGCGTTCTTGAGCGCATGCTTGCCGATCACCACGCGGTCGGCGAGCCCCTTCGCCTGTGCGGTGCGCACGTAGTCCTGGCGCAGCACCTCGAGCATGCCCGAGCGGAGCTGGCGGGTGACGAGCGCGGCCAGCGCGGTGCCGAGCGTGATCGCGGGCAGGATCAGCGAGCGCGTCCCGTCGAAGCCCGAGGGCGGCAGCCACCGCAGCACGAGAGCGAAGACGTAGATGAGGATCAGGCCCAGCCAGAAATTGGGCGTGGAGAAGCCGAAGAGGGCAAAGAACGTGCTGGCGAGGTCCACGCCGGAGTTCCGCTTCACCGCGGAGACGATGCCGAGGGGCAGGGCGATGCAGAGGGAAATGAGCATGGCCATCCCGATCAGCCGGAGCGTCACCGGCAGCCGCTCGACGATGGCGGATACAACCGGCTGGTTGGTCCTGATCGACCGGCCGAGATCGCCGCGCACGGCGTGGCCCAGCCAGTCGCCGTACTGGACGACGAGCGGCCGGTCGAAGCCCAGCTTCGCCCGGAAGCGGGCGAGGTTGTCCGGCGTCGCTTCCTCGCCGAGGAAGAGCACGGCGGGGTCGCCGGGCAGCATGTGAATGAACGAGAACACCACCACGCTCACCGCCAGCAGGAGCGGCAGCGTGGCGAGCAGGCGCCGCCCGATCAGCTGAAGCATGCGCGGCCGCGCGGGTTACTTCTTGTCGAGCGAGACCCCCTTGACGCGGATCATCCCGTCCGAGATGTGCTCGAAGCCCTTGACGTGCTCGCCCCACACCTTCACCTCGGCGTCGTGGTGAATCCAGATGTAGGGAGCGTCCTCCGCGGCGATCCGGGTGACCTGGGCGTAGAGCGCCTTGCGCTTGGCCTGGTCGCCCTCCGTGCGCGCGGCGTCCAGCAGCTCGTCCATCTTGGGGTTGCTGTAGCGCACGCGGTTGAGGCCGCCCTTGCTGTGCAGGAACGCGTGGGCGTTGCCGTCGGGGTCGGGACGCCCGGACCAGCCGATGCGGAGGGCCACGAAGTTGTGGCTGTTGAGGTCGGCGAGGAGCTTGCCGAACTCGAGCTGCTCGATCTTCATGTCCACGCCGACGTCCTTGAGCTGGGCCTGGATGATCTGGAGCTCCTGCACCTGCGCGGGCAGTCCCTTCACGGTGAAGGACAAGCCGTTGGGCATCCCGCCCTCGGCGAGCTTCGCCTTGGCCTTGGCGGGATCGCGGCGCCAGTCGGAGAAGTCCGTGTCCTGCGCCCACATGCTCGAGGGGAACGGGCTCCAGGCCGGCGTGCCCAGCCCCTGGTACGCCACGCGCTGTATCACGGTGCGGTCCACCGCATACCAGATGGCCTGGCGGATCGGCTTGCTCGTGAACGGCGCCACCTGATTGTTCAAATGAATACCCTGCCACCAGAGGCTCGGGATCTCGGAGACCTTGAGCCCCTTCTCGGCCTTGGCCGCCGCCACGTCCTTCGGCGCGATCTGGTGCATGAAGTCGATCTGCCCCGTGCGCATCGCGGTGAACCGCACGGACTGGTCCGGGATGGGCCGGTAGATCACCTCGTCGAGATAGGGCAGGCCCTTCTCCCAGTAGCCGTCGAAGCGCTTGATCGTGAGGTGGTCGTCCTTCATCCACTCCACGAAGCGAAAGGGCCCGGTGCCCACGGGATTGCGCGCGTAGTCGTCCTTGTACTTCTCGACGGCGGCTTTCGACACCATCATCCCCGCGCGATCGGTGAGGACGGACAGCAAGGGCGCGTAGGGGGTGGACAGGGTGAGCTCCACCGTGTAGGGATCCACCACCTTCACGTCCTTCACGGGGGCAATCTCGCTGCGACGGGGGGAGGCCAGGGCGGGATCGCGCATGCGGTCGAAGTTCCACTTCACGATGTCGGCGTTGAAGTCGGTGCCGTCGTGAAACTTGACGCCGCGGCGGAGCTTGAAGACGTACAGGAGGCCGCCGGACTTGACCTCCCAGGACTGCACGAGCTGCGGCACGATGCCGAACTTCGCGTCGATGTCGAAGAGCTTGCCGTAGATGTTGTTGTAGACCTGCCGGTCCACCGCGGCGGTGGAGAGATGCGGGTCCATGGTCGTGTTGTCCGCGTCCATCCCGATGCGCAGCGTCCCACCCCGCACCTGCGCGTCCGCCGGCGCGGTGGCGAGCCAGAATCCCACCGAGGCGAGCACGCCCAGGAGCACCATGCGCCGCCAACCCGCCATACACGACCTCCTTGACCGCATTGGGAAGCTGCGATGTCGTTCCGGGAAGATCAACGCGGCGAGTCTACCCCCGGTTCCCGAGCGGGTCACGCGGATTTCTTGACCGTGAAGGCGCCGGCCCCCTACCCTCGACGCAGCGATCCGATCGATCCGTCACCGGACAGGGAGGGCGTCATCGCCAGCCTCGCCGACACGGTCGCTCAGGCAGGCTCCCGGCTCGGGCTCAAGAGCGTCCCCGACAGAAAGCTCGCCTACGGCGTCCGCGACGGCTATCTGGTCGAGGTGGCCTGCGGCCGCGACGGCAACACGGAGTGCATCGTGGAGATCATCCGTCACGGGGATGCCGCGCGCGATCCCGCGGTGCGGGAGGCCATCGGCCGCTCCGCCGAGGTGACGGCGAAGGGCATCAAGCCCAAGCGCGTGAAGGTGGAAGAGGGCATGGTCGTGCATCGCCACCCCGTGATCTTCTTCCAGCGCCCCGGCGTGGACGCGGTGGCGGGCGAGCTGGACGCGCTGCTCCATGCCGTGCAGACGGCGAGCCCGCCCGCGCCCGCCCGCTGCCGTCTTTGCGGCAGCGATAGCGGCGCCGAGCCGGTGCTCCTCAACGGGGTGGTGGATCGCGTCTGCCCCGCCTGCACGGAGCGGCTGCAGCACGAGGTGCGCCAGGCCATGGAGCGCTACGAGGCCGCGCCGATGAACCTGCCGCTCGCCGTCCTTGCCGCCGCCATCCTCGCGGTGCTCGGCGCCGTCGTGTGGGCGGGCCTGGCCGTCACGACCCACCGCGTGTTCTGGTTCGTCGCCATCGGCACCGGACTGCTCATCGGCTGGGGCGCGACCCTGGCGGCAGGCAAGCGCGCGCGCCCCGTCCAGGTGACCGCCGCGGTGTTCACGCTGGCGTCGGTGCTGCTCGGCGAGCTGCTGCTGGTCGGCTATCACCTCCAGCAGCAGGCGGGGAAGAACGGCCAGCAGGTAGACTGGGTGGCCTTTGCGGCCGCCGCGCCCAATATCCTCTGGCGGCTCGGCGGCGAGACCGTCTTCGCGGTGCTCGGTGGCCTCCTCGGCGCCTGGTACGCCACCCGCATGGCGGCGCGCCCGAAGCTGGAGGCGCGCGTGGAGAAGGCATGACTGGCTATACTGGGGCGGTGAGCCGGCTTCTTTCATCCGAGCAACGCGCCCGCTACGCACGCGACGGCTTCCTCGTCCTTCCCGGCCTGCTCTCGCCCGCGGAGGCCGCGCGTCTCGGCGCGTGGACCGACGAGCTCACCGCCTGGCCGGAAGTGCCGGGGCGGCACATGGTCTACTGGGAGCCGCATCGCACCGAGCCGGGGCGCCGCGTCCGGAACCGCATCGAAAATTTCGAGCCGTACCACGAGGGTTTTCGCGCGCTGTTCGCGGGTCGGCTCGCGGAAGTCGCCGCGGCCCTGCTCGGCGGGCCGGCGGCGCTCTTCAAGGACAAGATCAACTTCAAGATGCCGGGCGGGACCGGCTTCGAGCCCCATCAGGACCAGCAGGCGGGCTGGTCGGTCTTCGCCCCGCTCTTCCTCACCGCACTCGTGAGCATCGATGACGCCACTGTCGAGAACGGCTGTCTCGAGCTCGCGGCCGGACAGCACCGGCGTGGCCTCGTGGGCGCCGAGTGGAAGCCGCTCGGCGAGGCGGAGACAGCAGGCATGCGCTTCGAGGTCTGCCCCACGCAGTCGGGCGACGCGGTGTTCTTCGATTCCTACGTGCCCCACCGGTCCGCGCCCAATGGCACCGACGCGCCCCGCCGCGTGCTCTACGTCACCTACAATCGCGCGTCCGACGGCGACCACCGGCTTCGCTATTTCGCGGAGAAGCGCCGCTCGTATCCTCCCGACTGCGAGCGGGAGCCTGGCCGGGAGTACGTGTACCGCGTCTGACGCCACGGCCCCCGTCAGGGGGAGGGGCGCCGCCGGATGAAGTTGATGGGCTTGAGCGACATCACCACCTCGCCGTGCTGGTTCAGCAGCTCGCAGTGGGTCTTGATGAGCCCCCGGTCCGGCTTGGAGCGCGACGGCGTCGCCTCGAGCACGGTCGCGCGGAAGCTCAGGGTGTCGCCCGGGCGAACCGGCTTGAGCCAGCGCAGCTCGTCGATGCCAGGCGAGCCCATCGACGCGGCGTCGCGAAACACCGCCTCGTAGAACATGCGCATGAGCAGGGAGCCGGAGTGCCAGCCGCTCGCGATGAGCCCCCCGTAGATCGATTGCTTCGCCGCCGGCTCGTCGACGTGGAACGGCTGGGGATCGAACTCGCGGGCGAAGGCGAGCACTTCCTCCTTGGTGACGGTGCGGGAGCCGGCCTCGACGACGTCGCCGACCTTGAAGTCTTCGAAGTAGCGCGTGGACATGGGGGCCTCAGAGGAGGGGCCGCGCGAGCGCGACGAAGCGAGGCACGTCGGGCTCGGGGCCCTTGAGCAGGACGGTGGCGGTGGCGGCGACGGTCGCCCCCGCGCGCCCGAGCAGGCGGCAGGCGGCGCGGACGGTGCCCCCGGTGGCGACGACGTCGTCCACGAGGAGGACGCGGCGGCCCTCGACGAGGGCGAGGTCGAGCGGGTCGAGCACGAGGGCCTGGGCGCCCGCGGTGGTGATGCTGGTGGCCTCTTCGACGAGGGGCGGCCGCGGCGCGCGCGGCATGTAGTTCTTGAGACCCTTGCGGAGCACGACGTAGCGGTCGAGACCGAAGGACTCGACCAGCACCTGCACCATGCCCACCGCCTTGGATTCGGAGCAGACCACGGTGTCGAAGGATTCGTCTCGCGCGATGCCCTCGTCGGCCAGGCGCTCGTAGAGGAGCTCGCCGCAGCGCTGGTTCAGGCGTCCCTGTCCGAGCAGGTTGAACGAGGCGATGTAGTGCCGCGCGCCATGGAGGCGCGTGATCGGCCGGTCGGTGGTGAGGGCATGGGGCGCCACGCGCAGCTCGTACCAGCCGACCACGTCGCCCGGCCCCTGCCCCGCGGCGCCGGCGCCGCCGCCGGCTCCGTCGGCCAGCGTCCACCCCTCGGCATCCGCCAGCTCGCGGGCCAGCCAGGTTGCCTCGGCGGGCCCGCCGGCGTCCAGCGTGGTCAGGCACTCGATGCCCGCGTCGCGGAGGGCCAGCCGCGCCTCGTCGCCCACGACGCCCCGGGGCAGCACGGCGGCGCGGCGGGCGGCGGGGCGCGGGGCGAGCGCCGCCACCGCCCGCTCCGCATCGGCGTAGGCGCCAATGACGATCTCGCTCACGCCGCCTCGCGCAGCGCCGACTCGATGGCGGCGGCCATGTCGAGCGTGGTGGCGGTGCCCCCCAGATCGCCCGTGCGCACGCGTCCCGCCTCGAGCACGCGGCGCACCGCGCCGCGGATGCGCTCGGCGGCCGCCGCTTCGCCCTCATCACGAAGCAGCGCGCAGGCGGCGAACGTGAGCGCGAGGGGATTGGCGCGGTTCTCCCCCACCACCTCGCGCGGCGCCCCGTGGATGGATTCGTACACGCGGAGCGGCGCGCCGTGCCAGACGCCGTGGTTGATGCCTACCGTCGCGGAGATCCCCCCGACGAGCCCCGCGCCGAGATCGCTCAGGAGGTCGCCGTAGAGATTGCCGGTGACCAGCATCTGGAACTGGGCGGGGTTGGACACGAGCTGCATGCAGCAGTTGTCCACGATCATCTCCCGCGGCAGGATCTCCGGGAAATCGCGCGCGGTCTCGCGGAAGCACTCGAGGAAGAGGCCGTCGGCGAGCTTCAAGATATTCGCCTTGTGGATGCAGTGGATGACCTTCCGGCCCTCGACTCGGGCGAGGGCAAAAGCGAAGCGGCAGATCCGGCGGCAGGCCGCCTCCGTCACCACCTTGATGCTCTGCACCACGCCCGGCACGATCTCGTGCTCGCCGGCCGCGTAGAGATCCTCCGTGATCTCTCGCACGAGGAGGATGTCCACGTTGCGGAAGCGCGCGGGCACGCCCTCGAGGTTGCGGAGCGGGCGCACCGAGGCGAAGAGCTCGAGGGCGCGGCGCAGCTCCACGTTGAAGTTGGTGTCGTGGCTACCCGGCGGGTTCAGGAGCTTGGTCTTGAGCGCGCGGCCGGCCTCCCGCACCGCCTCCAGCGTGGCGGGCGGCAGGGGCGGCAGGCCCTTGTCCATGGCGGCCTGGCCGGCCTCGAAGACACGCCAGCGCACGTCCACGCCGGCGGCGGCCACGATGCGGCGCACCGCCGCCTCCTCGTCGAGGCCGACCCCGCCGCCCTGGATGAGGACGAGGTCGCGGCTCACGCGGCCTCCTTCAGATACGCGATGATCTGGTCGGTCAGGCTGCGCGTGGTGCCCTGCCCGCCCAGATCGCGGGTGAGCCCGCGCCGGGCGGCGAGGGTGCGCTCCACCGCGGTCTCCACGCGGCGGGCCGCCTGGCGCTGGCCGATGTGGTCGAGGAGCAGCGCGGCGGAGCGGATGACGGCGATGGGGTTTGCCAGCCCCTTGCCGGCGATGTCGGGCGCGCTCCCGTGCACGGCCTCGAACACCGCGTAGCGCTCGCCGATGTTGGCGCCGGGGACCAGGCCGAGCCCGCCCACCAGCCCCGCGCAGAGGTCGCTGATCACGTCGCCGAAGAGGTTCTCCATCACGAGCACGTCGAAGCGCGAGGGATCGAGGGCCAGCTCCATGCAGAGGTTGTCGATGCGGCGCTCCTCGAACTCGATGAAGGGATACGCCTCGGCGACGGCGCGGGCGGCATCGAGAAAGAGGCCGTCGGAGAGACGGAGCACGTCCACCTTGTGGCAGAAGGTCACGCGCCGGCGCCCCTCGCGTCGCGCGAGCTCGAAGGCGAAGCGCACGATGCGGTCGGCAGCCGCACGCGTCACGATGCGCAGGCTCTCGATCACGCCCGGCACCACCACGTGCTCGAGCCCGGAGTAGAGGCCTTCCGTGTTCTCGCGGACGACCACGAGGTCCACGTGGTCGAAGGGCACGGTGACGCCGGGCAAGGTGCGCACCGGGCGCACGCTCGCGAAGAGATCCAACCCCTGGCGCAGGCGCACGTTGATGGAGCGGAAGCCCCCGCCGATGGGCGTGGTGCACGGGCCCTTGAGCGCCACGCGGTGGCGCCGCACCGCCGCCAGCGTCGCCTCGGGCAAGGGATCGCCGAACCGCTCGGCGGCGGCCACGCCGGCATGCGCGATGTCCCAGTCGATGGCGACGCCCGCCGCCGCCACGACTTCCTGCGCCGCCGCCGACACCTCGGGGCCGATGCCGTCGCCGGGAATCAGCACGACCTTCATCGCCGATCACTATATACTGCTTCCCCTCGGAGGCACCGGCATGGCCTGGATCGGCGAAACCCACGAAGACAGGGCGGAGGGCACGCTCAAGGACGCGTACGCGCGCATCGTGCGCGCGCTCGGCCGCGTCATTCCCTTCTACCGCGCATACAGCGTGAGCCCCGCGCATCTGCACGCGCACCTGGACTTCTACGAGCGCATCGGCAAGCTCGGCGTGCTGTCGAAGCGGCGGAAGGAGCTGATCGCGGTGGCGGTCTCCGCGGAGAACGGCTGCCGCGATTGCACCCAGCTCCACTCGGAGCTGCTCCGCGCGCACCGCGTGGACGAGACGGTGGTGGGCGTTCTCGCCGCCGACCCCGACCGCGCTCTCGCCGACGGGCTCGTGACCGGGCCCGACGCCGTCGTCGTGGCCTACGCGCTCAAGCTCACGCGCGCGCCCCGCGCCATGGCGCCGGCGGACGTGGACAGCCTCCGGGCGGCCGGCCTCTCCGAGCCCGAGATCTTCGAGGTGGCGCTCCTCACCGGATATTTCAACTACACGAACCGCATCGGGGTGGGGCTGGGCGTCGAGCCGGAGTGATACTCTGCCGGCACGGAGGACATCCATGACCCGGACCCGGATCGCTCGCGCCTTGCCCGCGCTGCTCGTTCTCACCGCGCTCTCATTCACCATCGCCGAACGTGCCGGCGCCGCGCCCGAGGGCACCATGACGTGGGGCGTGCATGTGACCCTCGCCAACCGCTGGCTCGACCCTGCGGAGACCGAGGCGCTGGTCACGCCGTTCCTCGTGCTCTACGCCATCCACGACGCGCTCGTGAAGCCGATGCCAGGCGTCGCCTCGGGGCCGAGCCTCGCCGAGTCGTGGACACCGTCGAAGGACGGGCTCGCCTACGACTTCGTACTGCGCAAGAACGTCAAGTTCCACAACGGCGACCCGCTCACGTCCGAGGACGTGAAGTTCTCCTTCGACCGCTACAAGGGCGCGGCGGCCAAGCTCATCAAGGACCGCGTGAAGGAGGTGCAGACGCCGGACCCGCTCCACGTCCGCATCATCCTGAAAGAGCCGTGGCCGGACTTCATGGCGTTCTTCGGCACCACCGCCTCCGGCATCGGCTGGGTGGTGCCCAAGAAGTACGTGGAGAAGGTGGGCGACGAGGGTTTCAAGAAGGCGCCGATCGGCGCGGGCCCGTACAAGGTGGTGTCGTTCAATCCCGGCGTCGACCTGGTGCTCGAGGCCTTCGAGGGCTACTGGCGGAAGGCGCCCGCCGTGAAGCGGCTCGTCTTCCGGTCCATCACCGACGAGGCGACGCGCGCCGCCGCGGTGAAGCGCGGCGAGGTGGACATCGCCTACCTCGTGTCCGGGCCCATTGCAGAGGAGCTCAAGCGCACCCCCGGCTTCAAGGTGGCCTCGCCCCTGCCGTCGCTCGGCAAGTACTGGCTCGACTTCCCCGAGCAGGCCAATCCGAAATCCCCGTGGCATGACCGGCGGGTGCGCCTGGCCGCGAGCCTCGCGGTGGACCGCAAGGCGGTGAGCGACGCGGAGTGGCTCGGCTTCGCGCGCCCGTCGGGCAGCATCGTCCCCAAGGCCATGGAGTTCGCGCTGGACATTCCGCCGGCGCCCTACGATCCCACCAAGGCCAAGGCACTCCTCGCCGAGGCCGGCTTCCCCAACGGCCTCGACGCGGGGGACTTCACCCCATTTCCGCCCTACTTCTCCATGGGCGAGGCCATCGCCAACTATCTCCGCGCCGTCGGCATCCGCACCTCCCTGAAGACCATGGAGCGCGCCGCCTTCCTCACCGCCTGGCGCGAGAAGAAGATCCCTGGCGTGATCATGGCGCTGGTGGCGCCGGCCGGCAACGCGGCCACGCGGCTCGAGCCCTTCGTCACGAAGGACGGCTTCTACTCGTACAGCGTGATCCCCGAGGCCGAGGATCTCTTCATCCGCCAGTCGCGCGAGCTGGACCGGAAGAAGCGCGAGGCCATGCTGCAGCAGATCCAGAAGCTCATCGCCGACCGCGTGACCCACGCGCCGCTGATGGAGTCGGCGTTCCTGTGGGCGGTCGGCCCGCGCGTGGAGGAATCCGGGATGAGCCTCATCCCGGGCCACGCCTATTCGGCGCCCTACGAGGACGTGAAGGTCAAGAAGTAGCCGCGGGAGCGGGCTCGCCGAGGGCCCGCAGCACCGCGGCGAGATTGTCCGCGACGCTGGCCACGCGCTCGAGCCGGAGCACCGGCCCGGGCAGCGTGGCCAGCCACTCGTTGTGCACGCGCAGGCTGCGGATCTCGAGCCCGCCCTCGTCGTAGCCGGCCGCCCACTGGAGAAACTCGGTCGATCCCTTGTGCATCGCCCCGCCGGGGGCGATCGTCTCCGCGCCGTAGCGCGTGACTTCCCGGGCCCGCAGCCGTGCCATGCGGAGGTCGGCGGGGACGAACAAGAACACCACGAGATCGAACAACGGAATGAATACGTCGCCCCAGCCGCAGAGCGAGCCCGAGAGTACCCACCCTCCGGGCTGTTCCAGCTCGGTGCGGAGCAAGGCGGTCCGCGCCACCCGCTCGCGGATGTGCTGGAAGGGCGGATCCGTCGAGAGCCAGAAGAATGTGTCCGTGTCGTGATGGGCGCAGCCGAGCCGCTCGGCGAGCGCCGCCGCGAGCGTTGTGGTGCCCGAACCCGACGCTCCGAGAATGTGGATGCGCTTCTGCATCCGCTGCGCGCTAGCCTAGCGGGGCTTGAGCGCGCGCTCCATCTCGTCGAGATGCTCCCTTCGATGCTCGGCGCGATCCAGCGACACAGGCGTGCCCGCCGCCTTGTTCTTCTCGATGAGGTCGTCGCGCAGCCCCGCGATCTTGGCATCGGTGGCCCGCGCGATCGAGAGCGTCAGCTCGGCGGCGCGCCGGGGCGGCATCGCGAGGAACATCGGCTTGGAGGCGTCGTTGATCCAGTCGATGGCGCCGGCGCCTTCGTCGAGGGCTTTTGGGGCCTTGCCCGTCTTCTCCCACTCGTCCAGGAGCAGGAACGCGCGCTGATCCCAGAAGGCGATGTGCGCCAGCACCCCCGCCACCGTCCAGCCCGCGGGGAGCGGGCGCTGGAGATCGGCGTCGCTCTGGCCCTTGATGAAGGCCTCGAGGCGGGCGCGCTGCGTGTCGTTCAGGGCATTGTGGCTGCGGTCGGCCGCCATGGTGGGCCTCCTCGGAAAAAATGGGTTCGACCCATTAGACCCCGCCGACACCCCGTTGTGAAAGCCCCTTGCGCGCGGGCTAGACCAGGCCGCGCCGCGTGAGGTCCACGATGGGCAGGTCGCGCGTGCGATCGTCGGCAGCGGTGGCGCGCTGCAGGCGCTCGGCGGCGGCCCGCACGTCGCGGTGGACTTGCTCCGCGTCGACGTTGGTGAAACGGCCGTCCCGGTAGATGATCTTGCCGGCCACCATCGAAAGCACGACATTCCGCCCCGTCTCCGCGTAGACGAGGTTCGCCACAAGGTTCCGCGCCGGGCGCAGCAGCACGGGGGCCAGCGGCGGGCGCGTGAGATCGAGGAAGATCAGATCCGCGTCCTTGCCGACCTCCAGCGAGCCCACACGATCGGCCACGCCCAGCACCTCCGCGCCCTCGATGGTCGCGCTCCGCAGCACCTGCCACGAGGGAATGGCCAGCGGATGCTCGGCGCGGATCTTGGGATACATCGCCGTCGCCCGCATCTCGCTGAAGATGTTGTGCGAGTTGTTGCCCGGGGCTTGATCCGAGCCCAGGGCCACCCGCCCGCCGAGGCGCTTGAACAGCGCCGCCGGCGGCATCGCCCCGTCGATGATGCCGATGGAGTTGGCGCAGCAGACCATCCCGCCGCCGGCCTTCACCACCGTCTCCACCTCGGCTTCGGTGGCGGTGGAGAGGTGCACCGCGATCAGGTCGGGGGCCAGGAGCCCGATCGACTCGAGGTAGGGAATGGCGCGCAGGCCGAAGCGCTGCTGGGTGGCGTTGTTCTCCCGCGGGTCCTGCGCCACGTGAAGATGCAGTCGGCAGCCGCGCTTGCGCGCCTCGGCCTGCACGCGCAGCAGCATTTCCTTGGAGAGGAAGTCCGCGGCGTGCGGGCCGAAGATCACGCGGATGCGCCCCTCGTCATGGCCGTCCCACTGCTCGTGAAGCCGCAGTGAGCGCTCGAGCGACTCCTTGCCCGCCTCCGCGTCCAGCGGCGTGGGATCCCCCGGCTTCCAGCCCTGGGCGATCCACTGATCGCGGTTGGCGAAGTTCCGCTCGCTGATGCTGTCGCACACGACGCCGCGGCTCCCCAGCAGCGCGTGGCTCTTCACCAGCTCGCCCATGGGCCGCGTGTAGTCGGCGAACGTGGTGGTGCCGTTCGCCACGCCCTCCATCAACGCCCAGAGCGTGGCCAGCGGCGCGTCGGCCGGATCCACGTTGCGCAGCATGGGCCCGTAGGCCGAGTCCATCCACTTCTCGACTTCCTGCGCCCACCCTCGCCCGAGCACCGCCGCCGAGTGCATGTGGGCGTCGACGAGGCCAGGCATGACGAGACGATCTCGCGCGTCGAGCGTCATGGTGGCGGGGCCCTGGGCCTCGACCTGAGCGCGCGGCCCCACCGCGACGATCTTGCGGCCACGGATGCCGACGGCACCGTCTTCCACGAAGCCGACGCCGGGGCCCGTCATGGTGAGGAGGTGGCCGCCGGTGATCAGCGTGTCGAGCATCACTCGATCACCTGATTCGCCCGCTCCCGCAGCGCCGGCGGGATCGTGATCCCGAGCCGCTTGGCCGTCTTGAGGTTCAGCACGAGCGCCAGATTGGTCGGCTGCTCGATGGGGAGGTCGCCGGGCTTGGCGCCCCTGAGAACCCGGTCCACGTAGACGGCGCCTCGGCGAGCCAGATCGACGAAGTTCGGCCCATAGGACATGAGGCCTCCCGCGTCCACCCATTGCTCCTGCGTGGACATCGAGGGGAGCCGATGCTTCACCGCGAGCTCGGCGAGCCGCTGGCGGTTGAGGAAGAATATCGGGTGCCCCATCACCAGGAGTGCCTCCGCGCGCTCCTTGGTCATGGCCGCGAAGGCCGCGTCGAACTCCTTGGCCTCGTGAATCTCGATCAGCTGCAGTTCCAATCCGAGCGACCTGGCCGCGGCCTTGGTGGCTTCCAGCATCTGCGGATACGCGGGAGTGCTAGGCGGATTCGCGAGGACCGCCACGCGCCGCACCCTGGGGGCCACGTCTCTGAGCATCTCCAGCTGCTTTCCGAAGATTTCGGTGCCGAAGGCGTACGACACCCCCGTGACGTTGCCCCCCGGGCGGGCGAGGCTGGCCACGAGGCCTACCGCGACCGGCTCGGTCAGGCTCCCTCCGACGATCGGGATCGTGCTCGTGGCCTTCTTCGCGGCGAGCGCCGCGGGCGTCGGGCTGGCGTAGATGAGGTCGACTTTGATGCGGACCAGCTCCTCCGCCAGGGCGGGCAGCCGCTCGGTGCGGCCGTCGGCGAAGCGGTACTCGATGGCGAGGTTCCGCCCTTCGACCCAGCCGAGCTCGCGTAGCTGCTGCTTGAATCCCTCCAGGGGACGGGTATAGAGGCCGCTCCCACTCTGGCTGCCGATGGAGAGATAGCCCAGCCGGACCATCCTCTCCGCCGACTGGGCGTCTGCGATCAACGGCGTGGCGAGCAGGGCGACGGCGAAGAACGCCGCGAGGGTGGTTCGGACGATCATCGACCTCCGGCGGGCGCACAGGCGCTGCAATCCGCGCCGGTCCCCACGTACCCGTTCACTGCGTCCTCCCGCGCCCGCGCCGGATCGCGCTCGCTCGGCGGGCCGTAGCCGCCGGCGCCCGGCGCGTGCATCACCACCTGGGACTCCGGCTCGGCGGTGAACGTGCCCTTGGTGTTGAGCCGCCGCTCGGCGCCGTCGGATGCGATCAGGCTCACGCGCGCGCCCGCGCCGGGACCGCCGCCGGCCAGGCCGAAGGGCGGGGTGACGCCGCGCTCGAGGCAGACGCTGACCTGGGCGGGATTCCCAAGAATGCGCCACACGCGCTCGACACCGCAGCCGCCGCGGTACTTCCCCACCCCGCCCGAGTCCGGGATGACGGCGTAGCGCTCCACCCGCACGGGGAAGGACATCTCCAGGATCTCGATGGGCGTGTTCATGGTGTTGGAGATGCCGCTGGACATTCCGTTGACGCCGTCCTTGGTGGGGCGGGCGCCGAAGCCGCCCTTGATAGTCTCGTAGGAGACGAAGCGTGCGCCGTTCCGGTAGTCCACGCCGCCCACGGTGAGAATGGCGGACGTGCCCTGCGAGCAGGCCATCACGCGCTCGGGCGCGAGCTGAGCGAGGGCGCCGAAGAGCATGTCGGCCACGCGGTGGGAGATCTCGTGGTTGGCGAACACCACGGGCGCGGGGGCCTGGGCATGCACCACCGTGCCGGGCTCGGCGTGAAGCTCCACCGGGCGCCAGCAGCCGGAGTTGGGGGGGACGAGGTCGGTCGGATCCGCCACCATCTTGATCGCACAGTAGATGCCGGAGGCGGTGACGTTGAGTGGCGCGTTCATGGGGCCGGCGACCTGCTTGTCGGTGCCGGCGAAGTCGACGGTGAGCGTGTCGCCGCGCTTGGTCACCGTCATGCGGATCTTGAACGGACGATCCGTGGTCTCGCCCTGCTCGAGCACGCCGTCGCCGTCGCAGAGCTCCTCGAAAGACGCGGTCCCGTCGGGCAGCCCCGAGAGCATCGCGCGCATCATGCGCTCGGAGTAATCCAGCACCTCCTGCATGATCTTGAGCAGGCGCCCCGCGCCGTACTTCTTGGCCAGCTCGGCGAGCCGCGTGACGCCACGGAGATTCGCCGCGATCTGGGCGCGCAGGTCGCCGCGGCGCTCTTCCGGCGTGCGCACGTTGGTGAAGATGATGGCCTCCACGTCCGCATTGGGCACGCCCGCCTTGACCAGGCGCACCGGCGGCAGCCGCAGGCCCTCACCGTAGATCTCCGTCGCGGTGCCGTAGGAGCCCGGTGTGTTGCTGCCGATGTCGGGCCAATGCGCGCGCACGCACGCGAAGCCCAGCAGCGTGCCCTCGTGGAACGCGGGCATCACGACGTTCACGTCGGGCAGGTGGCTCCCGCCGAAGTAGGGATCGTTGTGGATGAAGACGTCGCCAGGCTCGAAGGATGGGAACGCGCGGATCACCGCCTTCACCGCGAGCGGCATGGAGCCAAGATGAATGGGCAGATCCGGCCCCTGCGCGACCATCTCGCCCCCCACGTCGAAGAGGCCGCAGGAATAGTCGCCCGCCACCTTGAGCAGCGGCGAGTAGGCGGTCTTGGCCAGGACCACCTTCATCTCCTCGGCGGCGCAGTAGAGCGCGTTCTTGACCACCTCGAAGGTCGCGGGATCGGTGCTCGACATCGCGGTCATGACCACGCCTCCTGCGTGAGCTCGATGAAGCCGCCGGCGTCCACGCGGGCGCGCCAGCCCGGCGGGACCACCACGGTGGCGTCCATCGCCTCGATGATGAGGGGACCCGCGCGGCGCGCGCCGGGGGCCAGCGCCTCCCGCGGGATCACGTCGCAGCGCACCGAGCCCGTCTCCTTGAAATAGACCTCGCGGGGGCTGCTCGCGGGCGTGCGGTCGCTCGTCACCGGCGTGCCACCCCGCTTCGCCACGTCCAGCGCGTCCAGTCGCCCCACCGCGGCCACGCGCAGGTTCACGCACTGCACCGCCTCGTCCGGACTCGCGTGGCCGTAGGTCTGCCGGTGCTTTCCGTGGAAGTCCGCGGCCAGCCGCGCGAGGCTCGCCGCGCTCACCGGGCCTGCCGCCATCGGCACCGTCAGCTCGTAGGCCTGGCGGCCGTAGCGGCAGTCGGCGGCGCGCGTGACCTCCCAGCGCGCCTCGGACACGCCGGCCGCGCGCAGCATGGCGCGCGCCGAGTCCTCCATGGCGGCATAGGCCGCGGCCACGTCCTCCATGCGCGCCTCGTCGAGACGGGCGTAGAACGTCTTCACGTAGTCGCGGCGAAAATCAGAGGCGACCAGCCCCAGCGCCGAGAAGCCGCCGGGAATCGGCGGAACGATCACGCGCGGAATCTCGAGCTCCTGGGCCAGCCGCGCCGCGTGCACCGGGCCCGCGCCGCCGAAGGCCACCAGCGTGAACTCGCGGGGATCGTGCCCGCGCTCGACCGACACGATGCGGAGCGCCGCGGCCATGCCGGCCGTCACCACGTCCACGATGCCGGTGGCGGCCTCGAGCACGCCCTGCTTCAGCGGCCGCGCGATCCGCGACTCGATGGCGGCGCGGGCGCGGTCCAGGTGCACGGGCAGCGCGCCGCCCAGGAGCGCCACCGGGTTCAGGTAGCCCAGCACCAGATCGGCGTCGGTCACGGTGGGTGCCTCGCCCCCCTGGCCATAGCACACGGGCCCCGGCTCGGCGCCCGCGGACTCGGGCCCCACGCGCAGCGCCCCGCCCGGATCGATCCATGCGATGCTTCCCCCACCCGCGGAGACCTCGGCCAGGTCGATCACCGGCACGCGGATCGGATGCCCGGTGCCGTGCATCCAACGTCGTGCGCTCGCGCCGCCGCCCACCTCGTATTCCGAGGTCGTGCTCACCTCGCCGCGCTCGATGAGGCTCGCCTTCGCGGTGGTGCCGCCCATGTCGAACGAGATGAGATTCGGCAGCCCCAGCCGCCGGCCGATGAGCTGGGCGGCGATGACGCCGGCGGCGGGCCCGGACTCCACCGCCATCGCCGGCATGGTGAGCCCCTCCGCCACCGTGAACACGCCGCCGGACGAGCCCATGACGTAGGGCGAGGGAAAGCCCTGGCTCTTCACCGCCGACTCGAGCCGGTCGAGATAGGAGGCCAGGATGGGCCCGACGTAGGCGCACACCGCGGTGGTGCTGGTGCGCTCGAACTCGCGGATCTCGGGCAGCACCTCCGATGACAGGAACACGGGCACGCCGGGCAGCGCGGCGCGAAGCCGCGCACCCACCGCGCGCTCGTGCGCGTCGTTCAGGAAGGAGTAGAGGAAGCAGACCGCCACCGCCTGCACCTCGTGGCGGCGCAGGAAGTCGATGGCGCGATCCACGTCCTCGATCCGGAGCGGCGTCACCACCTGCCCTTGGGCGTCCAGGCGCTCGCGGATCTCGAGCCGCATGTGCCGCGGCACGATCACGTGCGGGCCGTCCTGGAAAAGGTCGTAGAGGCTGGCCCGGGCGGAGCGGCGCAATTCCAGCACGTCGCGCATGCCCTGCGTCGTGAGGAGCGCGGTGCGCGCCCCCTTCTCCTCGAGCAGCGCGTTGGTCACCACGGTGGTGGCATGCGCGAGGAACGAGACCTGGGAGGGCACGACGCCGTGCCGCCGTGTGGCGGCATCCAGCGCGTCCAGGACGCCGCGGGCGAAGTCGCGCGGCGTCGTCGGGACCTTGACCACGTCGAGGCTGCCCGTGGCCTCGTCCGCCACCACCACGTCGGTGAACGTGCCGCCGATGTCCACGCCGATGCGCCAGGTCATTTCGATGGTCCTTTGATGGGAGGGAGCGAGGGGCGCACGCCGGTCAGCCGCGCGAAGCGCCGCGCCAGCCGCTCGCCGAAGCTCGAGGCGTCGATGCGGGTCAGCGGCGTGCCCGCGCGCGCGGCCAGGACGCGCTGCTCGGCTACGCGGAGAAACCCGCGCATGCAGCCCAGGGCCTCGTAGTACCGGAAGGCGGACGGGGCGAGCGGGGCCGCGCGTCGATGCCCGGCCATGAAACGACGCACCAGGGCCAGGCGCGCGGCGCGGACCACCCACCGCATGGACCGCGGCACCTCCACCAGGTCCGCCGGTGCGTAGCGCAGGATCACCCGCGAGTTCGCCACGTCGTACTCGCGCTCGGCGAAGAGCGTGTTGGGCCAGTCGAGCACGCCGGTGAGCTCGAGTCGATCGTTCACGAGGAGGTTCTGGGGGTGGAAGTCGCCGTGGCAGACCACGGTCGGCCCCTCCACCGACGGCCGGCTCGCGCGGAGCCAGCCGAGCGCGGGCGCCAGGCCCAGGAGCGAGCTGCGCGCCACGCGCCGCTCGTACTGGGCGAGCTCACCCTCCACCGTGTGCTCGCGGCTGCCGTTCGGCATCGCGCCCTCGATGGCCTTCAGCACCGGCTCCGGATCGAGAGCGTGCAGGCGGCGCTGCGCCCGCACCAATGCCCGCGCCATGCCGAGCCGGCGCATCGCGAGGAGCGGCCGGCCGGGCAGCCGCTCCATGATCAGAAAGCCCGCGCCGAGGATGCCCGGGTCCGCGCTGGCCAGCGGCACGCGCGGCGCGGGATAGCCCTGCTCGGCGAGCGCATTCTGGATGGCCTGCTCGCGGAGCGCCCGCCGTGGATCGTAGTGCGGCGCCAGCACGCGGAGAATGAGCGGCCCGGACAGATTGGGCGGCGCCCCGACGAGGCGCAGCGTATAGATCGTGGTGTCGAAGCCGCCCGACACCGGCGCGGGCGGCTCGGCCAGCCCGACGCGAGCACCGTCGAGCGACGCGCTCAGGTACTCGACGAGCCGGGCCCCGTCGATCACGCGGGCGCGCTCACGACGCTGGCTCGCTCACGACGCCCGGCCGAGCGTGGTCAGCGTGAAGGCGTGGTCCAGGGCGATCTCGCGGAGGAAGTCGTAGCGGCCGGAGGCGCCCCCGTGCCCCGCCGCCATGTTGATCTTGAAGAGGAGGGGGTGGTCGTCGGCCTTCAGGTCCCGCATGCGGGCTACCCACTTGGCGGGCTCCCAGTACATGACCTGGCTGTCGTTGAGGGCGGTGCGCGCGAGGATGATCGGGTAGTGCCGCGGGCCCAGGTTGGTGTAGGGGCAATAGCTCCTCATGTACTCGTAGTGCTCGCGGATCTTGGGATTGCCCCACTCCTCGAACTCGCCCACCGTCAGCGGAAGGCTCTCGTCCAGCATGGTGTTGATCACGTCCACGAATGGCACGCGCAGGAGCGCGGCGTGGCAGAGCTCCGGCCGCATGTTCAGCACGGCGCCGATGAGGAGCCCACCCGCGCTGCCGCCCTCGATCACGAGACGGGGGCTCGCCGTGTAGCCCTGGCCGATCAGGTGCTCAGCGCACGCGATGAAGTCGGTGAACGTGTGCTTCTTCTGCAGCATCCGGCCGGCATCGTGCCAGCGCTTGCCCATGTCGCCGCCGCCGCGCACGTGGGCGATGGCGAAGGCGACGCCCCGATCCAGCAGGCTGAGACGGTTGGACGAGAACGCCGGCGAGGCCACGATGCCGTAGGCGCCGTAGCCGTTCAGCAGCAGCGGGCTCGAGCCGTCGCGCGGCGTGTCCTTGCGGCAGACGAGCGAGATCGGCACACGCGTCCCGTCGGACGCGGTGGCGTGAATGCGCTCCACGCGATAGCGCGTGGAGTCGTAGTGTCCCAGCACCTCCTGCCGCTTGAGGAGGTTGAGCCGCGCCGTCCCCATCTCGTAGTCGTAGATGGTGGGCGGGGTGATGAAGGACTGATACGCGAAGCGGTAGCCGGAGGCGTCGAACTCGGGATTCGCCTCCGCCTCGATGTCGTAGGCCGGTTCGGGGAACTGCACGTGGCGCGAGGTCCCGTCGGCCAGCGAGACGACGCGGAGGCGGTTGAGCCCCTCCTCGCGCTCGAGCACCACGTAGTGGGACGCGAACACGTCCACGTCCTCCAGCGTCACATCCTCGCGGTGCGCGATCAGCTCCGTCCAGCTCTCCGAACCCGGTTCGCCCTCCGGCGCCCAGACGAGGCGAAAGTTACGGCGGCCGCCGGCGTTGGTGCGGATGTAGAAGCGGCCGCCATCGGGCCCGAGGCCGTGGTCCACCTCGTACTCGTGCTCCTTCTCGCGCGAGAGAATGGTGCGCCACTCGGCGTCCACTCGGTGGGCAGGGATGAAGCGATGCTCGGTGGTGGTGAAGGAGCGCGAGGCGCAGAGGACGAGGGCCCGGCTCCGCGAGCGCCACACGCCCAGGCGGAACAGCTCGTCGTCCTCCTGCCAGAGGAGCACGTCGTCGCGGTCGCCCAGGCGATGACGCCACAGGCGGTAGGCGCGCTTGGCGTCGTCCTCGGTGACGTGGAAGAGGGTGGCGGAGTCCGCCGCCCACGCCACCGACGACACGCGCTCGATCCGGTCCGGGAGGAGCGCGCCCGTCCGGAGATCCTTCACGTGGAGCGTGTATTCGCGGAACCCGGTGGTGTCGAGCGTGTAGGCGAGGAGTTGGCCGTCGTCCGACACCGAATACATGCCGAGGGCGAGGAACGGCAGCCCGACGGCCAGCGCGTTGAGATCGAGCGTGACCTCCTCGGGCGCGCTCAGGCCGCCGGCCTTGCGGCAGTAGATCGGGTACTGCTTGCCCTTCTCGGTACGCGCGTAGTAGAAGTGCCCGCCCCGGCGATAGGGCACCGTCTCGTCGTCTTCCTTGATGCGGCCCAGCATCTCCGCGTAGAGCGCCTGCTGGAAGGCCTCAGTGGGCTTCATCACCGCGTCGGAGTAGGCGTTCTCGGCCTCGAGATAGGCGAGGACCTCGGCGTCCTCCTTCCGGCGCAGCCAGTGGTACTCGTCCACGAGGCGGTCGCCGTGGACCTCGGTCACCCGGGGGTCTTTCCGGGCGCGCGGCGGCGTGGGAGCGGAGGGTGTCCCGAGGCTCACGCTATCCATATAACACGGTAAGATGAGCCCCATGCCGGGCGCTCAGCCCTTCTCGGGCATCGAGGTCGTCGAGTTCGGCCAGTTCATCGCAGTCCCCTATTGCGCGCAGCTCCTCGCCGACGGCGGCGCGCACGTGATCAAGATCGAAGCGCTCGAGGGCGATCCCGTGCGTCTGCTGGCGCCACTGGCTCCCGGGGAGACGCGGCACTTCATCTCGCGCAATCGCGGGAAGCATTCCCTGCCCTTGAATCTCAAGCACCCGGGCGCTCAGCGCATCATCGATGCGCTGCTCGCGCGCGCGGACGTCGTGCTGACGAACTTCCGGCCGGGCCTGGCGCGCGACCTGGGCCTCGACTACGCCACGCTCGCCCCGCGCTATCCGCGGTTGATCGTGGGCAACGTCACCGCGTTCGGTCCGCGCGGTCCCGACGCGCTCCTGCCCGGCATGGACCTCGTGGTACAGGCGCGCAGCGGACTCATGACCGCGAACGGCCGCCTCCAGGACGGGAACCCGGCGGTGGGCGATCCACCCGCGGCTGACTACATGTGCGCGATGACGCTGGCCTTCGGCATCGCCTCCGCGCTCCTGCGCCGCACGCAAACCGGGCGGGGCGGCGAGGTAGACGTGGCGCTGCTCATGGCCGCCCTCGTGCTGCAGAACAACGGCATGGTGCGGGTGGACAAGGCCGACAAGCCCGTGCTCGACGACCTCAACGCGCGCCTCGCCGAGCTGCGCGCGCGCGGCGCGCCCTACACCGAGCAGGCGAGCCTGGTGCCGCAGATCCGCACGCACGCCATGGTGCGCGTGTACTACCGCACCTACGCCACCAAGGACGCGACCCTCGCCGTCGCTTGCGTGAGCCCGAGCCTCCAGCGGGCCTTCATGCGCGCGGTGGGGATGAAGGACCGCGCCCACGAGCATCCCATCACCGATCCCGCCGAGCTCCAGCGTCACTATCAGGCGCTGGGCGCCTCGATGGAGGCGCTCATGCGGACGCGCACCACCGCGGAGTGGAAGGCGGCGCTGGATGCGGCGGCCCTGCCGGCGGCGGGCGTGAAGCTGCCCATCGAGATGATGGAGGACGAGCAGGCGCTGGCCAACGACATGCTCCACGATCTCGACCACCCCGCGCTGGGCACGGTGCGGGTGGTGTCCACCCCGATCCGGATGGACGGCGGAGGCTTCCGGCCCTCGCCGGCCACGCGCGCGCTCGCCTCGGAGACGCGCGACATCCTCGCGGGCCTGGGGTTCACGCCGGACGAGATCGCCGCCATGCTGCGCGAGGGCGCCACGCGCGCGCAGTAACGGACGCGGCCGAGCGCGCGCCATGTCGCAGATCGACGAGCTCTTCGGCGCCGTCCGCAAGAACGAGCTCGCGCGCGTCGCCTCCCTGCTCGATGGCGAGCCGACTCTGGCCCGCGCGCGGAAGGATGGCGCCTCCGCCGTGCTCTTCGCCCGCTACTGCGGCCACCACGAGATCGTCGTGCTCATTCGCCGCCGGGTTACCGCCCTCGACGTCTTCGAGGCCTGCGCCCTCGGCGACACCGAGCGGCTCGCCGCGCTGCTGGACGCCGATCCGGCGCTGGTCAACGCGGTGGCCGAGGACGGGTTCGGTCCCCTCGGCCTGGCCTCCTTCTTCGATCACGAGCCCGCCGTGCGGCTGCTGCTCTCCCGCGGGGCCCACGTGGACCAGGCCTCGGCCAACGGCATGCGGGTGGAGCTAATCGAGCTGCTCCTCGGGTTCGGGGCCGACCCGACCGTTCACGACGGTGAAGGCCACTCGGCTGCCGACCATGCCCGCTCGCGGGGCCACGAGGAAGCGGCGCGCCGCCTCGGATGGAGGTAAAGGTCCCGCCCGGCTCCCGGCACCTCCTGGTAGGAGGAGGGAGATGGATCTCGCGACCCTGATCGGTCGGGCCCAGCAGCAGGATCTCGACGCGTTCGCCGAGATCACGCGTCGGTTCCAGCACATGGCCTTCGGCTATGCGCTCTCGATCCTCCGTGACCTCGGGAAGGCCGAGGACGTCGTGCAAGAGTCCTTCGTCGCGGCGTGGTTCGGCCTGGCCCGGCTGGAGGATCCGGCCGCCTTCCCCGGCTGGCTTCGGGGCATCGTCCGCCATCAGGCGCACCGAGTGCTGCGCCGCAAGCATCTGGAGGCGGCCCTGCCGCTGGCCGAGGCCCATGGGCTCGCCGCCGAGGCGCCGGAGCCGGAAGGGCGCATCGAGCGGGGCCGGCGCGCGAACACCATCCTCGCCGCCATCACGGAGCTGCCCGACCCCCTGCGCGAGGTCGTTATCCTCTTTTACGTGCACGAGTGCTCGCAGCAGGACATCGCCACGTTCCTGGGCCTGCCCGTGACCACGGTGAACAACCGCCTGCACGCCGCCCGCGCGAAGCTCAAGAGAAAGGTCATCGCGATGGTGAAGGACACGCTCGCCTCACACGCCCTGCCCGACGACTTCGCCGCGCGCATCGGCCGTATCGTGCGTGCGCGGGAGGGCGTGATCGAGGCCCGCTTCGATCCGGAGGCCCTGCCGGGTGTCCTCACCGAGCTGACGGTGAGCGACGAGGCGCGGCAGCGGGCGATCATCGCGCAGGTCGTCCAGCGGCGGCCCGACGGCCTGGTCCGCGCGGTCTCGACCGGGCCCGCCGACGCCCTCAGCCCCGGCATGGCGGTGCTGAGCGAGCGTCGTCCGCCCCGGACGCCGCTCCGGCGGGAGGACTTCGCGCGAACCGTCGCGATCCTGAGCGGTCCGCCCGAACCGAAGAGCAGTGGGGCGCGGCTGCTCGAGACCGGGGTCAAGGTCATCGACGTGATGTGCCCGCTCAACGCCGGCGGCACTCTCGCGGTGGCCGGTGAGTACCAGGCGGGGACGGTGGTGCTCGTGGAAGAGCTGGTGCGGCGGCTCTGCAGCGGCGCCGACCGGTTGTCGATCTTCTCCATGATCCCGGTGCCGATGACGATGTCCGTCGAGGAGCTGTGGAAGAAGGAGGGCTTCAGCGAGGGTACGGTAGGCGCGGTCGAGACCTTCTACTTCCCCGGAGAGGAAGGGGCATGGACGACCGACCGCCTGGCGAGCCTTGCCGGCGTGGACGCGATGATCCGCCTCTCGGAGGCCGTCGCGAAGATCGGGATCTACCCGCCGGTCGATCCCCTCGCCTCGCGCTCGCGCGTGTTAGAAACCGCCGCTGTGAGTCCCGCGCACATGGACCTCGCGCGGCGCGCGAGGCAGGCGCTCGCCCTCGCCACCGCGCCCGAGGGGGCGCCCGAGCACGAGCTCGCCCGGCAGCGGGCACGCAAGCTCCTGCGCTTCTTCGCCCAGCCCTTCTTCGTGGCCGAACCCTACACCAAGCGGCCCGGCTCCCACGTTCCCCTCGCCGAGGCTCTGCGCGGCTGCCGCGCCATCCTCGACGGCGAGTGCGACGACCTCCCCGCCCAGGCGTTCTACTTCACCGGGACGCTGGACGACGTGCGCCGCGCCGCAGCCGCGCCGGCCGCTCGGCAAGGAGCAGGAGGCGCGGCGAGCTCCGGCGGAAGCGCGAGCCCTTGAAGTCGCCGTAGGCGCGAAGGAGGCGGAGCCCCGCCGCCCGCAGATGACGGCGCCACTGGGCCGGCGTCCAGAGGCGAAGCCGAAAGCGTTTACGCGTGACCCTGGGCGTGCCGCGCGCCGTCCCGCCGCTGCGGACGATGAGCCACGTGGCCTCCTGCACGTGGGTGCGGCGGTCCACCTCGAGCGTCCAGAGCACGTAGAGGCCCCGCCGCGGTCGGCGCCAGTAATGCGTGGGCAGCGTGACGTCGTACGCGGGGTTGCGATGGTCCATCAGCAGCCGGCCGCCCGGCCTGAGCGCGCGGGCCATGCGCCGGAGCGCCGCCACGTTCTCGCGCTCGCTGAAGTAGCCGAAGCTCGTGAACAGACAGATCACCGCATCGAACTCGGCGCGGTAGGCGAGCCGACGCATGTCGGCCCTGACGAAGCGCAGGCGCCCGCCCTCGCGGTGGGCGCGGCGCGCCTCGCGCAGCATGAGCGGGGAGAGATCGACGCCCACCGCCGTGTAGCCGCGGCGGGCCAGCTCGCCCGCGTGCCGGCCGAAGCCGCAGGGCACGTCCAGCACGCGCGCGCTGGGCCGGAGGGCCAGGACGCGCTCCGCGAAGCTCACCTCGGCGCGGGTGCGCCGGGGCGTCAGGACGGGCCGATCGGTGGCGAGGTAGGTCTCGTCGAAGAACCCGCGGAA
This sequence comes from Candidatus Methylomirabilota bacterium, assembly GCA_035764725.1. NCBI lineage: Bacteria > Methylomirabilota (SeqCode) > Candidatus Methylomirabilota bacterium. Next base: position 25,522 of record DASTYT010000094.1, read on the forward strand.
CCACTCGCGCGGCGCCGGCACGTCACCGTCCGTCTCGGTCGAGGAACCCGCCGATCAGCATGGCCAGCCGGTCCGGCGCCTCCTCGGGCGGGAAATGGCCCACGTCGGGTAGCCGCACCACCTCGGCCCGGGAAAAGGCCGACTGCAGGCGAAGGAGCTCCGGCTCGCGGATCGCCTGGTCCTTCATGCCCCACAGGATCAGCACCGGCAGATCGCGCAGGCGCTCGCGGCGCGTCCACAGGCGGTCGAACCATGCGCGGCTGCCGAGGAGGGCGCGGGCGTAGGCCCAGGTCGCCGCGCGCGAGGGGGGATCGGGGAAGGGCGCCAGGTACTGCGCGTGGACGTTTGGCGGAAGGCGCCGCGGGTCGCCGAACGCCCGCTTCATGATGAGCCGCGCCGAGACGTTCCACTCGAGATAGAGATAGCGTCCGAGGCGGCTCCCCGCCAGCCGCGCGAAGCGCGCGACGCGGCGATCGTCGGCGAGGGACCACATCCACGTGTTCATGAGGACGAGGCTTCGCACGTTCTGCGTCTGATCGATGGCGTAGTGCAGACCGAAGGGCCCACCGAAGTCGTGGAGAACCAGAGTGAGGTCGCGCAACCCGAGGCGCTCGATCAGCGTCCTGAGATTGGCCGCCTGATGCTCGGGCAGATACCACGAGCCGGGCGGGCGATCGGAGAGGCCAAAGCCCAAATGGTCGAGCGCGACGCAGCGGTAGCGCGGGGCCAGCGCCTTGACGAGGTGCCGCCAGAGGAACGACCAGTCGGGCGTGCCGTGCACCATGACCACGGGCCGGCCCTGCCCCTCATCGATGTAGTGCAGGCGACCCGAGGGCAGATCGAGCCACCGTGAGGTAAAGGGGTACGCGACGCGATCGAGCCAGTCCGGCGCGGCCACCGCGCCGGATCAGCAGCCGAGCTTGGCGGCGAGGTCCACCATGCTCTCGGCCACGACGTCCCAGGCTTGTTCGGCGCGGAGATCGCGCGTCTGCGTCGGCCCGTACTCGGTGGGCCGCCGCACGAACGCGGTGTGAAAGCCCACGCGGGCGGCGGCGGCGAGATCGCCGTTGTGCGCGGCGACCAGCATGCACTCCTCAGGACGGAGGCTGAGGAAGTCCGCGGTGCGGAGATAGGCCTCCGGCTGCGGCTTGTAGTGACGCGCGGGCTCGGCGCCGAGGATGGCATCCCACGGCAGCCCCGCGCGCTTGGCCATGTTCACCATGAGCGCGATGTTGCCGTTGGAGAGCGTGGCGAGCACGTATTTCTTCCGCAGGCGGGTGAGCCCGGGCACGGAGTCGGGCCAGGGATCGAGGCGGTGCCAGACGCGGTTGAGGTGGTCGACCTCGCTCTCGGAAAGGCCCTGGATCTCGAAGTCGACGAGCAACCGGTCGAGGCTCATGCGGTGGAGGTCGTCGAGCCGTGTCCACGGCATCGCGCCGGAGCGCACCCTGTCGAGGCCGGGCTGATAGAGCCCGCGCCATGCGTCGGTGAAGGCCTCCCAATCCACATCGAGACCCTTGGCGCGGCCGAGCGCCTCGCCCTCGCGGATGATGCTCGACCGCCAATCCACCACCGTGCCAAACACGTCGAAGCCGAGGGCCTTGACGCCGGCCAGGGTGGACGCCGCCATCAGGCGAGCTTCCACCCCGCGGGATCGGGACGCCGCCGGTGCCACTCCGTCACGCGCTCGTAGGCGCGCGCGATGCGCAGCACGGTGGCGTCGTCGCCCGCGCGCCCCACGATCTGGATGGACACGGGCAAGCCGGCGCGGGTAAAGCCCGACGGCACGTTCGCCGCGGGCAGCCCCAGCAGGTTCCAGGGGCTCGTGTAGCGCGATCCCGACGCCATCACCTCGGCGGAGGAGATGTCCTCGAAGCGCTGGGCGGGGCCAGCCTGGCCGGGGAAGATCAGCGCGTCACAGCGCGCGAGGAGCCCGTCGATCTCGCGGCGGAAGCGGGCACGCAGCCGCTGGGCGCGGAGGAAATCCGGGGCGGAGACGAGCGCGCCCATGTACATGCGGATGCGCGTGCCCTCGCGATATTTCTCGGGCGCGCGGGCCGCCATCTCGCGGTGGTACTCGAACATCTCGGCGAGAAAGCACGTCCACACCGCCGGAGCCATGTCGAGCATGGGCGCGTCCACGTCCTGGAACGTGGCGCCCTCGCGCGTGAGCACGTCGAAGGCCTCGAGCGCGGCGGCCTTCACCTCGGCGTCGAGGCCCGGCCAGTCCACGTAGTAGCGGCGGAGCAGGCCGAGCCGGATACCCCTCGCGCCCCGATCGAGCCCGGCCATGAAGTCAGGCACGGGCCCGTGGAGCGAGCCGGGATCGGCGGGGTCGTGGCCGGCAATGGCCTGCAGGATGGCCGCCGCGTCCCACACCGAGCGCGTCATCGGCCCCACGTGGTCGAGCGACCAGTCCATGGCGAGCACGCCGCCCCGGCTCACGAGGCCGTAGGTCGGCTTGTGGCCCACGATGCCGCACATCGCCGCCGGCCCGCGGATGGAGCCGCCGGTGTCCGAGCCGAGCGCGCCCGCGCAGAGGCCCGCCACCACCGCCACCGCGGAGCCCGAGGAGGAGCCGGCGGGCGCGCGGGTCACATCCCACGGGTTGCGCCCGGTGGGAAAGCGCCCATCTCGCGCGGGGCGGCCGAAGGCCCACTCGTGCATGGTGAGCTTGCCGAGCACCACCGCCCCCGCCGCGTGCAGCCGCTCGGTGACGAAGGCGTCGCGCATGGGCACGTGGTCGGCGAGCACCTCAGAGCCTCCCGTCATGCGCACACCGGCCACGGCGATGAGGTCCTTGAGGGCGAGCGGCACGCCATGGAGCGGGCCGCGCCGGCTGCCGCGCGACTGCTCGGCGTCGGCGGCCCGGGCGCGCGACAGCGCCGTGTCGCGCATCACCGTGATGTAGGCCTGGAGCACGCCGTCGTGGCGGGCGATGCGTTCGAGATACGCCTCGGTCGCCTCGACGGAGGAGATGCGCCGCGCGGCGAGAGCTTCGCTCACGCCGGCGAGATCGAGATCGCAGATGGAGCCCGCGGTCACCGCCATGGCTCATCCTCCGGGGCCAGCGCGGCGGCGCGGAGCGCCTCGCGCTGGGGCAAGTGCTCGAGCCACATCGCGAACAGGAGCTCGCGATCGCGGCCGGTGACGGTGAGGCCGGCGGCGGCCACCTCGGCGTCGAAGCGCGCGCGCAGCGTCGCGTCGTCGGGGGCCATGGGGCTAGTCCAGCGCGGGGCGGCGCGCCGCCCACGGCCGCGCCGACTCGAAGGCGGCGGAGGCCTGGAGCACGGTGAGATCGTCGCGCAGCCGCCCCACGATCTGCAGACCGACCGGCAACCCCGACAGCGTGAAGCCGCAGGGCACGGTGGCGGCGGGCTGGCCGGTGAAGTTGAACGGGTACGAGAACGATGCCCAGGGCAGCCAGTCCCACACGTGCTGCGGCCAGTGCTCGGGGTTCAGCCGGTTCACCGGGAAGGCCGCCACCGACAGGCTCGGCGTGAGGAGGAGATCGTACTGCCGAAAGAGCGGCCACACGCTGTCGCAGAAGGTGAGCTTGCGCCCGCGCCACTGGATGTACTGCTCCATGCTCACCTTGTAGCCGTCGGCGATGCAGGCCACGAGGCCCGGGTCCATCTTGTCGCGCCACTTCGGGAGATGCTCGCCGTAGATGCCGGCCTCGTGCGCGGCCCACATGGCGCGAATCATCTCGTGCGTGTCCATGAAGTTGCACGTCACCTGCTCCACCTTCGCCCCGAGTCCCTCGAAGGCGCGCGCCGCCTGCTGCGCCAGCTCCCCCACCTCAGGATCGACGCGAAGCCCGTCGAGATGGGGACTCCAGGCGATCTTGAGGCCCTTCACGCCCCTGCCGAGCAGGCCCACGTAGTCCGCCGGCGCCGCGTCGAGCGCCGTCTTGTCGAGCGGGTCGGGACCCGCCATCACCGAGAGCATGAGGGCGGCATCCTGCACCGTGCGCGTCATGGGGCCGATGTGGGTGGTGTAATCGGCGTTCGACACCGGCGCCTGGGACACGCGGCCGTAGGACGGCTTGTGGCCGAAGACCCCGCAGAAGGCGGACGGGATACGGATGGAGCCGGCGCCGTCCGACCCCTGATGGAGTGGTCCCAGCCCGCAGGCGGCGCCCGCTCCGGCGCCCGCGCTGGAGCCCCCCGCGGTCATGGCGAGGTTCCACGGATTCCGTGTGGCGCCGGTGAGCGGCGAGTCGCTGAGGCCCTTCCAGCCGAATTCCGGCGTGGTGGTCTTGCCGAGGAAGACGCCGCCCGCCTCCTTCAGTCGCCGCACGTAGGGCGCGTCGAGGTCGGGCACGCGGTGCTCGTATATGAAGGAGCCGCCCATGGTGCGCACGCCCTTGGTGAACGCGAGGTCCTTGATGGAGAACGGGATGCCGTGGAGCGGCCCGAGCGGCCCGCCCTTCATGACCGCAGCCTCGGCCGCGCGCGCGGAATCCACCGCGGCATCGGCGAGCAGCGTGCAGAACGCATTCACCTTCGGGTTCAGCCGCTCGATGCGCTCGAGCACCGCCCGCGTGAGCTCCACGGGCGAGAGCGCCTTGGTGCGGATCATCTCGGCGAGCCGGGTGGCGGGCGTGTAGCAGAGGTCGGTGGCGTTCATCGCGATCCCTTTCGTGTGGCTCCGCTTGCCCTCGCGCGGAGCCCGCGTATTATCGCACGACATGGAGGCGTGGCGGCACCCCGGCGCGGACATGGAGGGATTCATCCGCGAGCTCGCGGTGTTCGTCGGCTTCGACGAGGCGGCGATGGCCGCGGTGCGCGCGAGCGCGCCCGCCGTACTCAAGCACGGCGACGCCCTCACCGCCGCGGTGTACGAGCACTTCTTGAAGTTCCCGCATTCCGCGCGCTTCTTCCTCGGCCCCGACGGCACGCCCGATCGCACGCGCATCGAGCGCCGGCGCCACAGCCTCGCGCGCTGGCTCCGCGAGTCGGCGGAGGCGGCGCTCACCCACGACTTCGCCTACTACCTCCTCGGCGTGGGCATCTCGCACAGCCACCGCGAGTTCGGCCCCGGCGGCAAGGTCCCGCCGCAGCTCATGGTGGCGACGATGAGCATCACGCAATCCGCCCTCGCCGACGTCCTCAAGGCGGAACTGCCGGTGGACGCGGCGTACGACGCGGCGGTGGCGTGGAACAAGCTGCTCCTCATCCACTTGAACGTCTTCCTCGTGGGGTACTTCCTGCCCGAGGCCTAGCGGGGCAGCGAGCGCGTGTCGACGACGAGGGGCACGAGAACCGGACTTTCCCGAGCGCTCATCGGGAGATCGATGCGGTAGGTGACCTCGCTGACCCGCGTGGGACAGCAGAGCGGGTCCTCGCGGGCGTAACGGAGGAACTGGGCGCTCAGGTGCACCGGCGTCTCGATCTTCGCCGTCTGCCAGGCGCCGTCGGTGCGGGAGTCCATGAGGACGGGCGAGAGCGTGCCCACGAAGCGCTCCCCCACGAACCCGAAGGCCTGATACGACCACGGCCGGCACATGCCGTCCCAGTCCGACGAGGCGCCCACCACGCTGACGTCGCCGAGGCTGCGCGTGGAATTCGGGTAGAGCCACCAGCCCGCCGCGGTCACCGCGCGCTCGGCGGGGGTGAGGGGCCCGCGAATGCCGGGGCGGCAGCGCGCGAGATTGTCCCCATGCTGCGGCGAGGGGGGCGGGGGCTTCGGCACCGCGGCGCCGCGCTCGTTCCACGGCAGGAGGATCTGGTCGAGCCACCCGCCGCCACGCGGGAGATCGGGAGATGGCGCGCTCGTGGTCGCGCAGCCTCCAAGCCCCAGGACCAGGGTGAGGAGCGCGGATGCCGCGCCCCGCGCCGTCACCCGCGCTGGAAGCTGAGCGAGACCCCGTTCATGCAGTAGCGGAGCCCCGTGGGCGGCGGACCGTCGTCGAACACGTGGCCGAGATGCCCGCCGCAGCGCCGGCAATGCACCTCGGTGCGCACCATGAAGAAGCCGCGGTCGGTGCTGGTGCCGATCGCGTTGTCGAGCGGCCGCCAGAAGCTCGGCCAGCCGGTCCGGCTGTCGAACTTGGTGTCCGACGCGAAGAGCGGCAGCCCGCAGCCGGCGCAGAGAAAGGTCCCCTTGCCGTACTCCTTGTCGAGCGGGCTCGTGCCCGCGCGCTCGGTGCCGTGCTCGCGCAGCACACGATAGCTCTCCGGGCTCAGTTGCGCTTTCCATTCCGCGTCACTTTTGGTGACCTCGAACAACTGTTCCGCGTGCTTGGGCTTGGCCATGCGCCTAGCCTACCACGCGTCACTCTCGCATTGCGTTTGCCCCCCCGCTTGCCCGAGTCTAGGGGCGACATGGCGCGACCCACGGCGGCGCCCGAGCAGCCGGTCCCCGGCACGGGCGCCCCCGGATGGCGCCAGGCGGTGCTCGTTCCGATCATCGTCATGTCGGCGGCCGCGCTGGTGTGGATGGTGCCGCACGTGTGGCAGTTCGAGCGACGGCTCAGCGCCGCCGGCGCGCACCCGACCTTCGTCCTGCCACTGGCCTTCAACTCCGCCGAGGCCGAGCGCATCATCCAGCGCTGGCAGGCGCCCGAGATCATGCCGCTGGTCGAGCAGGCGCTGCGGGCGGACTGGGTCCTGCTCGGCATCTACACCGTCTACCTCCTGTCGAACGGGCTCCTCTTCACCTGGCTGCTCCGGTTCGAAAGCCGCTCCTTCGCCCCGGTGCTGATCTGCTATCCGATCTGCGCCGCGCTCTTCGCCATCGCCGAGAACCTCTGCGTCCAGGCCATGCTCGCGGGCATGGCGGCGCAGCCGCCGCGGCGACCGGCCGGCATCTACGTCGCCCTCGCCGGCGTGACGAGCTCGGCCAAGTTCATCCTCCTTGCGGAGAGCCTCGTCGCCGCGCTGTGGGCGCTGTTCCGGCTGCCGCGCCGCGCCCGCGGCGTGGACACGCGCGTGGAGGAGTTCCGCACCGTGTACGCGACCGAGCGGCGGTATCTCGCGGAGCGGCGCGCCCTCGCCGGGCTCGTCCCCAAGGCGGAGACGCCGGAGACATTGCGCCCGGTCGGCCTCGCCCTGTCCGGCGGCGGCATCCGGTCCGCCACGTTCAACCTGGGCGTGCTCCAGAGCCTCGCGCGGCTGGGCATCCTCCTGCGCATGGACTACCTCAGCACGGTGTCCGGGGGTGGCTACATCGGGAGCTGCCTCTCTTCCCTGCTCTCGCACCGGCGGGGCCGGCACGGCGGCACGCCCCGCACGGGACGCGAGGCCTACGTGTACCGGCAAGGCGACACCCCGTACTTCGGCACCACGCAGCCGCTCTTCCCCTTCAACCCGGATGCGACGGCCCAGCCGGCCCTCCGCGAATTCAACGGGCGCGACGAGGTCCGCCATCTGCGCACGCACGGCGACTTCATCATCACCCGGCGCTGGATCCTCTCCCGCGAGGTGCTGCGCGCGGTGGGCAACCTTCTCGGTGGCATCTTCTATCACCTGCTGATCTTCACGCTCTTCCTCGTCGCCTTCACCGGCATCTACTGGGGCACCGTACTCCTCATGACAGGCTCGACGCTTGCCAACATCGTCCAGCTTCCTCCGGCGGGCTACGTGCTCGCGCTGCTCGACTGGCCGCTCAGCGGGGGCGTGGCGCGCTGGGCCCTCTTCTGGTCGGTCGCCATCGGGGCCGTCGTCACGTTCACGAGCTTCTTCGTCGCCGGGCTGGTGCCGTACGTGCTGCCCGAGCGGGTCTTCTACGTCGAGGGCCAGTCGGTGGAGGAGAGCCGCGAGTACAGCTCGCTCTGGGCAATGTTCATCGTGAGCCTCCTCACCGCCACCTTCGTCACGTGGCACTACGTCGCGCGGACGGGGCCACGGCTCTCGTATCTGCTACTCCCCCTCGGCGTCTACGTGGGCGGGCAGGCCACCGCGCTCCTGCTCCATCCCTTCGTGTCGATCTCGAAACGCTTCATGCGCAACGACCGCTCGCGCTTCGCCGCCGCCAAGGGCATCTTCAACTACCTCACCGCGATCTCGCTCGTGGTGGTGTGGATCCCCTACCTCGCCTACTGGGTCTACGGCGCCGGGTTCAGTCTCCGCACCATCGGGAGCTGGCTCGGCAGCGTGGTGGCCGCCCGTTTCCTCGTCATGATCAAGGGGGCGAGCGCGGCGGTGCCCGCCACGTCGTGGATGGGGCGTCTCACCAGCCTGTCCGTCGGTCTGCGCAACGCCCTCCTCGCGGTGTGCGTGGCGGTGATCCTGCTGGGCGGCGTGGTGCTGGTCTGCGCCGCGCTCATCGCCTTGACGCCGCCGGGGGCCGCGCCGGTGCTGCTGGCCTTCGCGGTGGGCTCCGCCGCGCTGGGCTTCTTCGGGGCGCTCGGCGTGGCGCTCGACTTCAATAGCCTCTCGCTCCACTACTTCTACCGCGACCGCCTCGCCGAGACCTATCTCCAGACCTTCGTGCCCCGCGCCGACGCGCGGCGGGTGGGCTTCCAGGTCCCCATGCGCGACGACGCGGAGATGCCGCTCACGCACGTGCACGGGGTGGCACACGGCGAGGAGGCCGCGGGCCTGCCCGCCGTCACCGCGTCCCCCCTCCACCTCGTGGTCACCGCGCTCAACCTCACCTCGAGCCGCGACATGGCCCGGCGTGACCGCAAGAGCGATTACTTCGTGTTCTCGCGGCTGCACTGCGGCTCCGAGACCACCGGCTACATGGACTCCGCGCGCTACCGGAGCGGCGAGACCAAGCTGGCCCGCGCTATGACGATCTCGGGGGCCGCCGCCTCCTCGGCGATGGGCAGCCGGACGTTCCTCGCCCAGTCCTTCGCGCTGACCCTGCTCAACGTGCGCCTGGGGCAGTGGATCGAGAACCCGCGTTACAAGGACGGCCGCTACGCGCACCGCACGGAAGGCGGCGTGTTCTGGCCCCATTACCTCCTGCGCGAGATCCTCGGCGCGACGAACGCCAACCGACGCCTGGTGAACCTCTCCGACGGGGGCCACACCGGCGACAACCTCGGCATCTGCCCGCTGCTCAAGCGCCGCTGCGCGATCATCGTCGCCTGTGACGCGGAGGCGGATCCCACGCACAGCTTCGGCTCGCTCACCGAGGCGCTGCGGCAGATCTACATCGACGAGAACGTGGTCGTGGACATCGACCTCGACGAGTTGCGTCTGGACGCGGCCACCGGCCGGACCCGCTCGCACCACGCTCTCGGCGTCATCCACTACCCGCGCGTGGTCGACGCGACAGGGCGCGAGATCTATCCCCCCGAGACCGGCTATCTCGTCGTGCTCAAGTCGTCGTTGGTGGGGAACGAGCCCGCCACCGTGCTGAACTACCGGCAGGAGAACGCGGACTTCCCCCATCAGACCACCGGGGATCAGTTCTTCGACGACGACCAGTTCGAGTCCTACCGCGCGCTTGGCGAGGCGGTGGCCTTCACGACCTTCGGGAAGATGGCGGAAGGCGCCTGGAACACGGGCGCGCGCGACTGGGAGCGGTTCTGGGGGACGCGCCCCTGATGGTAAGATAAGTCGACATGAGCGCTCCCGAGCGGCGAAAGACCGTGGCGGTGGACGTGGGCGGAGTCACCGTCGGTGGCCGCCGGCCCGTCGTCGTGCAGTCGATGACCAACACCGATACCGCCGACGTGGCGGCCACGGTGGCCCAGGTCAACGCCCTCCATGCTACGGGCAGCGAGCTCGTGCGGGTGACCGTCAACACCGACGCGGCTGCGCGCGCCGTCCCCGAGATCGTCAAGCAGGTCACGGTGCCGGTGATCGGCGACTTCCACTACAACGGCCACGTGCTCCTGACCAAGTACCCCGCGTGCGCGAAGGCCCTCGCGAAGTACCGGATCAATCCCGGAAACGTGGGCGGCAAGCACCACGACGACAACTTCCGCGCCATCGTCCAGGTCGCGATCGACAACGGCAAGCCGGTGCGAATCGGCGTCAACTGGGGCAGCCTCGACCAGAACCTCCTCACCCAGATGATGGACGAGAACGCCCAGAGCGCCCAGCCGCTCGACGCGCGCGACGTCACCATGAACGCCATGGTGGAGAGCGCGATCCAGTCCGCGGAGTTGGCCGAGGAGACCGGCCTCGGCCACGACCGCATCATCCTCTCCGCGAAGGTGTCGGGCGTCCAGGACCTCGTCGACGTGTACCGCAAGCTCGCGCCCCGCTCGGACTACCCGCTGCATCTTGGCCTCACCGAGGCGGGCATGGGCGCGAAGGGCATCGTGGCGAGCACCGCGGGCCTGGCCATCCTGCTGCAGGAGGGCATCGGCGATACGATTCGCGTGTCGCTCACGCCCAAGCCCAACGGCGACCGCACGGAAGAAGTGCAGGTCGCGCAGCTCATCCTCCAGTCGCTCGGGCTGCGGAGCTTCCTGCCGCTGGTCACCGCCTGCCCCGGCTGTGGGCGCACGACCTCGACATTCTTCCAGGAGATGGCCGAGGAGATCCAGACCTACATCCGCGACCAGATGCCCGCCTGGAAGAACCGCTATGCCGGCGTGGAGGAGCTCAAGGTCGCGGTGATGGGCTGCGTGGTGAACGGGCCGGGCGAGTCCAAGCACGCCGACATCGGCATCTCGCTGCCCGGCACCTTCGAGGAGCCGAAGGCGCCGGTGTTCGTGGACGGCGCGCTCAAGCTCACCCTCAAGGGCGACACCATCGTCGCCGACTTCCTGAAGATCCTCGACGATTACGTCGAGAAGCGGTACCGCGCGCGCGTCTAGCCGGCGCGCCCGCCCCTCACGCCTTCACTTCCATCAGGTAGGACGTGAGGTGGCGTATCTTCGCCGTCCGCATCACGAACACGTCGCAGAAGACCAGATTCAGCGTCCCGCCGTCCTTCCGGGCGCTGCGCACGGTGCCTTCCGCGACCACGACGTCACCTTCCTCGACCATTCGCTTGACGCGGATGGTGGGGTGCCCCACGAAGGCGTCGTTCTCGATCTCCCGGTCGAAGGCGGCCTTCCCGACCGCGTGAAACGCGCCGGGGACGAGCCACTCGACGTCGTCGGTGAGGCAGGCCAGGATCTCCGCGTGATCCGTCCGCGCGAACGCGTCCATGTACGTCTGCACGGTGTGCTTGTTCTCGCTCATGATGGTCCTCGGTCCGGCGTCGGGTACACCACCACGAACTGCTCGCACACGACCGGCATGTCCAGCGCCGGCTCCCGGCCGAGCCGCTGGCATTCGCGCGAGAAGAAACGCCAGTGCGCGTCCTTCCACCAGCGCAGGGATCGGTCGCCCTCCCCTTCTCGCGCGGCGAAGCTCTCGCTGACCGCGTCGAACGGAACGATGTCCACCTGCGTGGTGCGGATCACGCACCGGGGCGTGCCGCTCCAGTCGGTCACGACGCTGAGCGCCCCGCCCGTGGGAAGAGGCTTGCCGGTGCACTCGTTGGTCCACAGCAATCCCGCCGTCGCGCGCTTCTGCCCCGAGAGGACGAGCGCCACGAGCGCGTTGGCGGTGCGCTCGTTGTCGTCGAAGTGGAACGCCTCGTAGAAGAGCGGCCGGGCGTCGTACGCGATCGACGCCTGGAACCGCTGCCAGAATGGCCGGACACGCTCCGGAATCTCCATCGAGGAAGAGGATAACCACGGAGCGGTCGCGGCACTATAGAATCGCTTCGTGACCGCGCCGGCCCGGCCCCGCCTCGTCCGCCTCGCCGAGTGCACGTGGCCCGAGGCCCGCGCGCTGGCGCGCGATCGGCGCAGCGTGGTGCTCCTCCCGCTGGGCGCGGTGGAGCAGCACGGCCCGCATCTGCCGCTTCTCGTTGACTGGCTCGGCGCGGAGGAGCTGGCGCGGCGGCTCGCGCCGCATCTCGCGCGCGCGGGCTGGCGGCCGGTGCTGGCGCCCGCCCTGCCCTACGGGGCGAGCCCCCTCGCCGAGCGCTGGCCCGGCACGGTCTCGCTCCGCGGCCGTACGCTGACAGGCGCCATCGTGGACATCGTGCGCGGCCTCGCGCGCCACGGCTTCCGCCGATTCGTCCTCACCAACTATCAGGCCGATCCCGAGCACGTGCGCGCGATCGCGGCGGCGCGGCGCGCGCTGCGGCGCCCACGCCTCACCGTGCTGGTCGCCGGCTTCTCCTCTGAGCCCGAGGAGCAGGCGCTGATGCTGACGCCGCGGGTCCTCCGCCTCCTGCGAAGCCCGCGGCCGGAGCGCGAGTGGCATTCGGGCGAGATGGAGACGGCGCTGGTGCTCGACGCGCGGCCGGCGCTGGTGCGCCGGGCGATCGCGCGGCGGCTGCCTCCCCGATGGGTTGACTTTCGCGCTGCGCTCGCCCGCGGGGCGCGGCGCTTCGAGCAGATGGACCCCGGTGGACGGGGCTATTTCGGCTGGCCCGCGGCGGCGCGGGCGGCCACCGCGCGCCGGGTGATGGCGCTGCGGGCGCGGCTCATGGCGGCACGGATCACGGAGGCGCTCCAGCATGCCGGGCGTTGAGGGTCGGATCGCGGTGGTGACGGGCGGAGCGAACGGACTCGGCCGCGAGATCGCACGCGTGCTGGCGCGGGCGGGGGCCAGGGTCGCGGTGGGCGACCTCGAGGCGGACGGCGTGGAGCGCACCGCCGCGGCGATCCGGCAGGACGGCGGGGAGGCCGTCGCCGTCGCCGGCGATCTCACCGAGGAGGGCCCGGCCGCGCGTCTCATCGAGGCCGCGATGGCGCGATGGGGCCGGCTCGACATCCTCGTCAATAACGTGGGCGGGAGCCGGAACGCCAAGATCTGGGAGATGCCGGTGGCGGACTGGGACTTCGTCCTGCGCCTGAATCTCCGCAGCACGTTCCTCTGCACGCGCGCGGCCGCCCCACACATGATGCGGCAGCGCTATGGCCGCATCGTCTGCATGTCCTCGGGCGCCCGCGAGGGCACGCCGTGGACCGCATACTATCAGGGCGGCGCTGCCTACTCCGCCTCCAAGGCCGGCGTCCATGGCTTCGTGCGAGACGTCGCGCTCGAGCTCGCCGAGCACGGCGTCAACGTGAACGCCGTCGCGCCCGGCCCCATCGACACCGAGCGCGCCGGCCCGAACCTCCGTCGTCTCGACGCGACGGTGGAGTTCAGCCCCTCGCGGATGACGCCGCTCCACCGCATCGGTGAGCCCATCGAGGTGGCCCACGCCGTCCTTTTCCTCGGCTCCGAGGAGGCCAGCTACATCACCGGCCACACCCTGGCCGTCGCGGGCGGGCGCTGAGACGCGCGCAGGGGCCCGGATGAGTTGACACGTTCCGGCCCCGGCCGCATAGTGACGGCAGCCTCGTCGTCATCTCAAGGAGCCCTCATGGCCAACGCCCACACCGTCGGAGAGCTGAAGCGCGCCGGCTACACCCCGAAGACCGTCAAGCAGGAGCTGCGCGACAACCTGATGGCGCGGCTGCGGACCGGCCAGCCGATCTTCCCGGGCATCATCGGGTATGAGGAGACGGTGCTCCCGCAGATCGAGAACGCGATCCTCTCCGGACAGGACATCGTCTTCCTCGGCGAGCGCGGCCAGGCCAAGACGCGCATGGCGCGCCTGCTCGTGGAATTGCTCGACGCCGAGGTGCCCGCCCTCGCCGGCTGCGAGACCAACGACGATCCGTTCGCGCCCATCTCCGCGGCGGGCCGCGCCCTCCTCGCCGAGAAGGGCGACGCCGCCCCCATCGCGTGGATTCCCCGCGACCGGCGCTACGGCGAGAAGCTCGCCACGCCCGACATCACCATCGCCGACCTCATCGGCGAGGTGGACCCGATCAAGGTCGCGGAGGGCCGCTACCTCGCCGACGAGCTGACCATCCACTACGGCCTGCTGCCCCGGACCAATCGCGGCATCTTTGCGATCAACGAATTGCCGGACCTCGCCGAACGCATCCAGGTCGGCCTCCTCAACATCATGGAGGAGCGCGACGTCCAGATCCGCGGCTACAAGGTGCGGCTGGCCCTGGATCTCTTCGTGGTGGCGAGCGCGAACCCCGAGGACTACACGAACCGCGGCCGCATCATCACCCCGCTCAAGGACCGCTTCGGCTCCCAGATCCGCACGCACTACCCGCGCAAGCTCGAGGACGAGATCGCCATCATGGACGCGGAGCGGACGGAGTTCCCCGCCGCCGGCTTCGCCCTGCGGGCCCCCGAATACATGAAGCAGATCGTGGCCGAGCTGACCCATCTCGCGCGGAAGTCATCCGAGATCAGCCAGCGCTCGGGGGTGTCGGTGCGGGTGACCATCTGCAACTACGAGAATCTCCTGTCGAACGCGCTCAAGCGCGCCATCCGCCTCGGCGAGACGCAGGTCGCTCCTCGGGTGACCGACCTCAGCGCCATCGTCGCCTCCACCAGCGGCAAGATCGAGCTGGAGTCCGTGGGCGATGGCGCCGAGGACAAGATCCTCGCCAAGCTCGCCCAGCGCGCCGTGCTCAACGTGTTCAACCGCTCGTTCACCGGCGGCGAGCTCGACGACGTGGTGTCCGCGTTCCAGGGGGGCCTCCGCTTCGAGGCCTCCGACGACATGCCCTCCGCAGAGTACGTGCGCCAGATCGGCGAGGTGCGGCCGCTCCACGCCGCCGCCAAGAAGCTCGGCGCGGGCGACCCGCCGGGTGTGGCCTCCGCGGTGGAGTTCGTGCTCGAGGGCCTGCACCTCTCGCGCAAGCTCAACAAGGACGTGCACGCGGGCCGCTATCGCTACCGGGGCCAGTAGGAGGCCACCGTGCTCTATCGCTACTCGCGCTGGGACGGCTCGCAGGACGTCCCCGATCCCGACGCCGACGACCTCCTCGAGGCGATGTCCGACGACCTCATGTCGGACGGCGACCTCTGGAGCGCCCTGCGCCGCCTCTTCCAGCAGGGCGCGCCCATGCCGCAGGGCGGCCGCATGCCCGGCCTCCAGGACATGGTGAATCAGCTCCGCAAGCGGCGGCAGCAGCAGCTCGAGCGGTACGATCTCGGCTCCGCCCTGGAGGACATCAAGAAGAAGCTCGACGAGATCATGAAGACCGAGCGCGAGGGCATCGAGCGCCGGCGGGCAGACGCGCGGGAGCGGCGCGAAAAGGGCGAGATCACGCCGGAGCAGCAGGGCCAGCTCGAGCAGATGGCCGCGCAACGCCGGCAGAGCCTCGACGCGATGCCCAAGGAGCCGGCCGGACGCATCCGGGGCTTCCAGAGCTACGAGTTCATGGATCCCGACGCCCACCGCATGTTCTGGGAGCTCATGCAGTCGCTCCAGCAGCAGATGCTCCAGCCCTTCATGCAGGGCCTCCAGCGCTCGATGCAGAACATGACGCCCGAGGACATGGCGCGGATGCGCGAGATGCTCCGCGACCTCAACCGCATGCTCCGCGAGCGCGCCGACGGCAACGAGCCCGACTTCCAGGCATTCAAGGACAAATGGGGGCCGCATTTCCCCGGCGTGGAGAGCCTGGACCAGCTCCTCGAGCAGCTCGGCAACCAGGCCGCCCAGCTCCAGTCGCTCATGGACAGCATGTCCCCCGCCCAGCGCCGCCAGCTCCAGGACATGATGCAGTCGCTGTTCATGAAGGACGAGCGCCTCGAGGCCGAGATGGCCCAGCTCGCCATGAATCTGGCGGAGCTGATGCCGATCGACGAGATGGCGCGGCGCTACGACTTCCACGGCGACCGGGAGGTCACGCTCCGCGAGGCGATGAAGCTGATAGAAGAGCTCCAGAAGATGGACGAGCTGGAGCGGCAGCTCCGCCGCGTCCGCGATCCCAAGGACCTGGAAGGGCTCGACCCTGCCGAGGTGGAGCGCCTGCTCGGAGAGAAGGCCGCCCGCGAGCTGGAAAAGCTCCAGGAGCTGACCAAGAAGCTGGAGGAAGCCGGCTATCTCGAGCGCGAAGGTGACAAGCTCGAGCTGACCGCCCGGGCGCTCCGGAAGATCGGCGACAAGGCGCTGCGCGACATCTTCGCGCACCTGAAGCGTGACCGCTTCGGCCGCCATGCGGTGGAGCGGCGCGGCGCGGGTGGCGACCGCACCGACGACGCCAAGCGCTACGAGTTCGGCGATCCGTTCCTTCTCGACCTCAAGGAAACGCTGATGAACGCGCTGGAGCGGCAGGGCCCGGGCACGCCGGTGCGCCTGACCCCCGACGACTTCGAGGTGTTCCGCACCGAGCTCTCGACCCAGGCCGCCACCGTGGTCATGCTCGACATGAGCCGCTCCATGATCTTTAACGGCTGCTTCCTCGCCGCCAAGAAGGTCACGCTCGCGCTGAACGCGCTCATCCGCGGCCAGTTCCCGCGGGATCAGCTCCACATCGTGGGCTTCTCGCTCTACGCGCGCGAGTTCCGCGCCGAGCAGCTCCCAGGGCTGCACTCCAGCGAGTGGAGTGTGGGCACCAACATGCACGCGGGCTTCCAGCTCGCGCGGCGGCTCCTGGGCCGGCAGAAGGGCGGCAACAAGCAGATCATCATGGTGACGGACGGCGAGCCCACCGCGCACATGGAGGGCCTCGAGGCGGAGTTCGCGTACCCGCCCACGCGCCGCACCATCCAGGAGACGCTCAAGGAAGTGTAGCGCTGCACCCGCGAGGGCATCACCATCAACACCTTCATGCTCGAGCGCAGCGAGATGCTGATGGCCTTCGTGGAGCAGATGGCGCGCATCAACCGCGGCCGGGCCTTCTTCGCCACGCCGGAGCGCCTGGGCGAGTACGTGCTGGTCGACTACGTGGGGTCCAAGCGGCGCAAGACCGCCTGATCGCGCCCCTACGGCACGCAGAGGCCTGCGCCGTCGTACGGGACCGACGGCGGCGGAGTCGACCGGAGCCGGTCGAGGTAGGGCAGGTCGGCCCGCGCGAACAGGGCGGCCATCTGGTCCTCGTAGATCAGGGTCCAGCCCGGCTTGAGGCGGAGCAGATTGTCCGCAGGCTGGAAGCGGCGCACCAGGGCGAGCTGGGTGTCGTACTCGCGCAGCAGTGCGGCCCAGTCGCCCTGGCCGAACTTGAAGTCGAGGTACTGGTTGTACAAGTCCTCGCCGTAGGCTGTCTCACGGCGCCCGTCCATCGAGATCTTGAAGGTCGGGGTCACGTGGTACATGGCGTAGAGTCCCCAGTCGAACTCGATGGCGAGATTGCCGCTGACCCCGCTCGCACGAAGTAGGCCGAGCGCCCGTACGGGCTGGCCGAGGGCCGACGGGGGGTCGATGACGATGCAGCCAAAGCGCGGCGCCGCCATCACGACGAAGAGGACGGCTCCTACCGTTGCGGCGGCGACGAGGACCCGGTTCGCCGTGACCGAGGGCGCGGGAATCCGCCGCGTGTAGGCTTCCGCCAATTGCGCCCACGCATCCCCGATATGCTCGCCTGCGAGCACGGCGATCGCCAGCGCGGCGAGGGGCACGTGCCGCCACGCGTTCAGCGGGAGCAGAACACAGACCCCCAATACCCCAAGGAGAGCAAAGCTCCGAGGCCGTCGGCTGAAGTACCATCCCAGGGCCGCGGCCGTCACGAAGGCCAGGTAGGTAACGCCCTGGCCGGTGCCGAGGAGCAATGGCTGCCACTCGCTGATCTCGAGACGCGGCACCGTCGCCGTGCGCCAGAGGAATGGCAGGAGACGGAATCCCCAGGGGTTGAGCCCAGTGGCGAGCCCGCAGGCCAGCAGAATCGGGATGACCGTCCACATCGACAAGCCCGAGGGAGGCCCGAGCATCCCCCTCCCGACCCGGCGGCGGACGAGCTCGAGTCCCGTCCAGATTCCCAGTATGGCAAGGCCGGCGAGAAACCCCGGATGGAGGTTCGCCCAGAGCGCGAAGAGCGCCGGAGCAGCGTAAAGCCATCGCGCGTTGCCTCGATCCATCGCGCGGAGGAGAAGGAGGACGACGAGGAAGAACGAGTAGGTGACAAGATGAGGCCGGATGGTGATGAGGAAGGGCACGAAGAAATGGATGACCGCCAGCACGATGATGCCGGCCCGCTCGGCGGGCACGCCCTGGCGGCAGAGCACGCGGTAGACGACACCGAGCAGGATGAGCCCCACCGAGACTTTGAGCGCAACAATTCCGGGGGGCCCGGCCATGGCGAAGAGCCGGTAGAGGCCGAGCTCGAACAGCCACTCGAAGTTGATCCACTCGTGGCCCGCCGTGACGTAGGAGAAGGGATCGGCCTGCCGGATCCGGCCCGTCTCGTAGTACAGGCGGCCGATGGCGAGGTGCCCCCAGATGTCGGGATCGGCGAGGGTGTGAGCGAATCGATACAGGCCAAGGCCCATCACGAGGGCGATCACCGCGAGCGAGGCCGGGGCTGGGCGCTCCCCGTCTCGCGCCGGGCCGTCGGTCACCGCGAAGGGCCCGTTGCCATCAGTGACGGGAAGGATCGAGATTCGAGCCCTACATATTGGATTTCTGCGACGACCTCCCGAACGAGCCGCGGTACAGGAAGAACCCGCCCGCGATAAGGATGACCGCGATCAACCACGAGCCCATGGGCTGCCACGCGTTGGTCAAGGCGGGCACGATGATGAAGATGATGCCGACCAGTATCGCGATCACGCCAACGACCTTCATGTTGCTCCTCCCGCTCATGGTGAGCTGCGCCGACCGGCGTCCAGGCCCCCATCGACCTGCGGCCGGGATTCCACCGAGATACTTCTAGCACGCGACTCGTGAAGTCCATTGGTGTTTTCGGCGCCCCGGGCACCGGGCGACCAGAAAATTGGGCTGTCCCGAACCGCCGTGCGATCATCCGCCCGTGGCACGATGGCGGCTCGCAGCACGGACGGCGGCGGGGCTCGCGCTCCTCGCCTCGGCACTGGCCCTCCAGGCTTGCGGCGCCCGGACCGCCCCGCCGCGACCGCCCGAGCCCCCGCGACCCGCCGAAGCGCCGAAACCGGCGGAGGCGCGACCGACGCCCCCGGTTCAGCCGGTCACTGGCTCCGCCGCCATGAAGCTGCTCGGCGCCGTCCAGAAGCCGCCGCTCTGGCGCCCCGGCGACCGATGGATCTACGGGGTGCTCATCGGCACCGAGCAAGGCACCAAGACCGTCGAGGTCGTCGAGGTGCGGGACATCGGCAACGCGCCGTTCTACGTGCTCCGGGTCGGTGAGCTCGAGCACTTCTACACGACCCAGCTCCACTGGGCCGGACACGCGCGCGACCGGAAGATCGAGAGCCGTATCAACCCTCCCCTGCCATGGTTCTCCTGGCCGCTCGAGCCGGGACGACGATGGACGTACCGCGGGACCCTCCAAGATTCGACGGCGAGCGTCCAGCGCGAAGACACCTTCCTCGTCCTCGGCGCCGAGGTCATCGAGGTGCCGGCCGGGCGCTTCAACACGGTCAAGGTGCTGCACGAGAGCGACAAGGGCGACCGGAACGAGTACTGGTACGCCCCCGACGTCCGCTCCTACGTCAAGTGGGTCTGGCACCGGGGCACGTCCAGCAGCGAAGAGCTGCTCCGCGAGTTTCACGCCGCGTCCCGGAGCTGACGTCGCTCCCGGGCGACGAGGGCGCCGACGCGGCCGCCGGCCAGGCGCCAGTCCGCGATCAACGCCGCCCAGAGCGCCAGCGTCGCCCAGAAGTACGCGGAGCCGGTCAGCGCGGTCGCCCAGGGGTTGGGCTGGAACGCCACCGTGGCGGGTAGGGGCCAGAGGAGCCCTGGCACCGCGACGAGGAGCAGCGCCCGGCGCCAGCGGGCCGTGCTCGAAAGGGTCGTCCCCTGCGCGAGGGGATTCCACGCGGCGACGAGCGCCACCATCGGACCGAGCGCGAGCCACCAGTAGTAGGTCCAGCCGAGCGGCGAGATGAGAAGCGCCGCGAAGAGGAGCACCGCGAAGCCCCGATCGACCGTGCGGGCGCTCGAGTCGGTGGCGGCAATGGTGAGACTCACGACTCCGACGGCCGCGGACAGGAGGAGCCAGATCGGCCCGATGAGACCCGGCGCGTCGAACAAGGGCGCGTAGTACGCGCTGGGCGCGAGCACGCGCTTGAGGAAGCCGAGCAGGGACGCGTTCATGGCGACCCACTCCCACGTCACCGCGGAGAGCCCGGCGATCCAGGATCGATGGGCGTCCCACCCGAAGATCCCGAGCCCCAGCAAGAACGCGCCCGCGGCCGCGCCGAGCGTCGCGCCGAGCGCGTCGAGCCGCCGGCGCAGCACGAGATAGGGCAGGAAGATGCCAAGGAAGGGCTTCACGCTCATCACGAGGCCGAGGTAGACGCCGGCCTCGGCCCAGCTCCCTCGCCGCGCGCGAATCCACGCCAGTGTCATGGGAAGGAGCAGGACGAAGGAGACCTGCCCGGTCACCGCCACCGCGCCGAACCCCGCGAAGCTCAGCAGGCCCAGGACGACGAGCCGCCGGCGCCACGGCGTGAGCACCACGCCGGCTTCACGCGCGATCAGGTGGAGCGACAGGCCGAGACAGGCCAGGCTCACGATGCCCCAGACCACGAGCGCCCAGCGCCCGGGGAGCGGCGCCAGCGGCAGCAGGATCAGGTGGAAATGGGGCGGATTGAGGTTCAGGAACTGGATGTAGTGGAGGATGTCGCCGCTCATCCCGCGCACCGGACTCAGCGTGGCCGGCCCCAGGTCGTACATGTCCCGACCGGCGAGGTAGGCCCGGGCGGATGCGTGGAGCTTCCCGAAATCGCTCCGGACGAGTCCCCGCTCCATCACCAGGACGAGCGCCGCGTTCCAGCCCAGGAGCGCGAGACAGGCGAGGGTGACGGCCGTGCGGCCGAGGGCCGAGAGCGCTCGCGGGTGTGCCTCGCCGACGGGGCTGCCTGTCATCGCGGCTGCAGCCGGAGCGCTCCCTCGCGCGGATCCAGGGTGAAGGTGTAGCGGGTCAGGAAGGAGTTGCCGAGCAGGCCGTTCAGGCCGGTGGGCAGCCCGACGACGACCGCGCGGATCCCGCGCGCCTCGACCTCGCCGACCTGGAGCGAAGTCAGGGTGACGATGGGGCCCCGCGTGCGCCCGGCGATCCCCTGCACCTCGACCACGGGCGTGTCGGGCCCGATGTCCAGCCCGGCGAGGCGGGCCACCGCGGGCGAAATGAGGGTCACGCTCGCGCCCGTGTCGAGCAGGAGCGGGCCGGTCCAGGACCCGTTGATGACGACCTCGGTGAGCCAGCCGCCGGGAACCTTGGTCAGGGCGATGACCGTCTCCTCGGACCGCCGCGGTCTGGGCGGCGCCCCGAGGGCGCCGATGGCGCGGAGCCCCTCCCGCGCCGCCGTCGCCACCGCGGGCGGTGGATTCAGGCGCAGGGCCGTCTCGTAGGCAACCGTGGCTTCCTGGAAGCGCCCTAGCTTGGTGAGGGCGGCGCCGCGATGGTAGTGGAGCAGCGGGTCACTGGGTGTGCGGGCCACCGCCTGGCTGAAGAGGCGCTCGGCCTCGGCATATTCGCCCCGCTGATACGCGGCCTTGCCCGCCTCGTTGAGATCGCCCGGACCCGCCCCCAGGAGCGCGACGAGGGGCAGGAGCACGAGGAGGCGCGCTGGGGCCCTACCCACCGCCGACTCCCCTGACGCTCTCAAAGCGAGGAATCACGCGGAACTCCTTTCGCAGCGACTCGAGGGACTCGCCGATCTGCGCGATCCGCTCGTGCTCCGCGTTCCCGAGAAACCGAGCCGCGTGCTCGAGGTAGGTGATCTTCCGCGGCTCGATGCTCATGAGGCGCGCCGCCGTCGCGTCGACCGCCACGAGATCGTCGCCGAAGATGAGCGCGCCGCACGGCTTGGGGTCGCCCTGGATCGGGCCGTTGCCCTCCATGCCGACGATGCCGTCGACGATGGCGAACTGGGGAGCGGGCAGCGAGCTGTTGATGTCGACGACGCTCTCGTGGATGCCCGCCCAGTGCAGGACGTTCTTCGGCCAACCGTAAACCATGCCCGGCACGACCCCGAACATGTTCTTGAGCGAGAGCGTCACCCCGGCCCAGTGGTGGGTCTTCAACTTGGGCATGGACACGATCAGGTCCGCGCCGAGTATGGTCTCGGGCAGGTGGAGCCGACCGAGCTCGGTGAAGCGGCTGCGCAGCGTCACCGATCGCACGTCGTCGTAGTTGAGGTCGATGTAGCGCGCGCCCAGATCGGTGAGCGTGCGGAAGAGCCCGGAGGCGGCCACCAGATGCTCGGTGTCACGTCGGTGGCCCGGGCCCTCGGCGACCACCACGTCGCGCGCGCCCAGGCGGCGGAAGGCCTCCACCGCGGCCGCGATGACGGCCGGATGCGTATTGATCACGCCCGCCGGGTCGAACTCGACGAGGTTCGGCTTGAGCACCACCTTCCGTCCGGCGACGGCAACGGGAAAATGTCGTATGCCCTGGAGCACCACGTCGGTCAGCGGCACCGTGTAGTCGCGGGCGGGCAGGATGGCGACTCGCGAGCGGTCGGCCTTTCGATACGCGGCGCGATCCCAGCTCGGCGTTCGCCCGCAGCCGGCGGCCAGCGGCACCGCACCGGCAACCGGCACCGCAACGGCCGCACCCAGGAAGCCACGGCGTGTCATCGGCGTCCTCATAGGCCGAACACGGCCTCGGGGGCGCCCGACGCGACGAGCGCGAGCGCCAGGGTCCGTGTGGAGCCGAGAAAGCCGGTCCGCGCATAGCTGGCCGCGAGTCGCCCGCGCTCCGCGGCCGTCTGCCGACCATGCACGGCGAGATACGCGATTGCCCAGCTCAGGCCGAACCCGGAATCGACCTCCGCGAGCATGCGGCGCATCGCCTCGCTGCTCGCGCGATGGGCGGGCGTGTCGCGCCGGTCCTGGAGACCGATCAGGGCGATCGCGGTGACTTCCGGGTACGGTGGGACGCTCACGCCGTACACGTTCGTGTTCCCATAGTTCCAGCCCCCGCCCTCGCACACGCGGTCGAAGAGCATCGACTCGCCTTCGCGGATGCGGGCGTCCACGTCGGGCCCCGAGAGCACGGCGCGTCCCTTCTTGAGCGCCAGCAGGGCGTAGGCGGTGGGCTCCACCCAGCTGAAGGCTTCGGGATTCCACGACCAGCCCTTGAGTGTGGGATCCATCCGGACGGGCAGCGCGGCGGGCCAGAGGCGATAGAGCGCGCGGATGAGCCAGCCGGGATCGATCCCGCCATGCCCGACCAGCCAGCGGAGCCCCCCGGCGGCCTGCTCACGCGTCTCGGGCGGGCCCAGCAACGCGAGCACCGCCAGGGGCGTCGGCCAGGTGCTCTGATCCTGGCCGACCCCGAGGGGCCAGCCCCCGTCCGGGCGCTGATGGCCGACCAGCCAGTCGCGGCCCCGACGCAGCGCCGAGGCCGCCGCGGAGTCGGAGGTCTTCGCGAGCGCCAGGACCGCGAGCGCCGTGGCCTCGGTGTTGCTGCGCTTGCCGGGCTCGGCGCCCCATCCGCCGTCCGCGTCCTGCGCGGCGAGGAGCGCCGCGGTCAGCGGAGGTCGATCTTTCGCTCGGTCCACGTGATGCCTTCGGGAATGCGGAACTTCGTCACGGTCTCGGCGCTCTCGCTCCGTCCCGAGAACCAGTCGTCCTGCTCCCAGAGAATGCCCTGCGGCAGGAGCACCTTCGCCATGACGGCGCGGCCCGAGCCCTGGAGCGGCACGGGCTTGAGCATGTGCGGGATCAGGGTACCGCCGATGTTGAGATACAGGATCGGCTGCGCGGCGCCCGCGGGCTGGGGCGTGCGATAGCGCAGGACGAACGTGTAGACTCCCGGCCGGAGATTGCGAAGATAGTAGACCTCGGGGCGCCCGCCGCCCGGTGACGGCCCACCGCTCTTCAGCACGAGCGGCTGAGTCGGAACGTCCACCCTCGCGGACATGCCTCGCCAGGTGCCGGTGATCTCGACCTGGTCGCCGGCATGGAGCGGCGGCCAATCGACGACGAGGATGCCCATGGATCCCGTCGGCGCTTCCGCGTAGACCGTGACCGCTTCGCTCCGTTGCTTGGTCCCGTCCGCGGCCGCGCCCTCGGCCCAGATCTTCAGCGTGGGATCCGTGGCGGGCGCGATGTGACGGAATCGCCCGTCGCGAACCGGCACCACCGTCTCGCGACCGTTCACGACGACCGACACGCTCCCGATGGACTTGTCCTCCGCCCTTCCCTCGACCACCACGAACGGCGGGTCGTCGGGGGAGAGTCTCGAGCCATCCGCGGGGCTGAGCAGGACGATGCGGCCCTTCGGCGCCGGCGGTACGTACTCTACGGTCACCGAGTCCTCTGTCTCGGCTCGGTCGGGCCCCGACGCCACCACGCGCACGCGATTCAACCCGGGTGTCAGCGTCACCGAGGCGGAGAAGCTCCGCTCCTCCACCGTCACGGGTTGCGGGCTGCCATTGACGTAGAGCGTGAACCGCTCCGGCGCTGGCCCGATGATGCGCCCCGCCATCGGCTCGACGGCACGGTCGGTGACGCGGTGGCGCGCGCCGTGGAACTGCACGATGGCGCGGGCGAGGCCGATCCCCACGGGCGAGCCCACCGGCGCGCTCGGCGCCGGGCGCTGAGCCGATTGCTCGCCCGTTTCAGCGGACTGGGGTCTTCCGGCCGAAGCCGCTCCACCCGGTCCGGCCGGAGCGAACGAGGACGGACCCGGGCGCGCCGCGGGGACGCCCGCGCCCGGCGAGGCTGTTACGGGAGCAGGCGCAACGGCAGATGGCCGGGGGGGTGCGGCAACGGGTGCCGAGGCCGCCGGCGCTGGCGTTGCAGGCCCCGCTGCAGGCGCCATCGTCGCCGGGGAAGAGGCAGTGGGCGCCGCCGGCGCAACGGCTGGCGCCGCGGCGACCGACGTCAGGGCCGGCGGCGGCGCGGCCGGCGCCAGAGCCGGGGCGGGCGTCGGCGTGACTGGCGCGGGGGTCGCGGCTACGGGCGCGGGCACGGCCGGAGCAGGCGTGTCGCCTACAGGAACGGGCGCCGGCGGAGCCACCGGCACCGCCACCGGCGCAGGCGGAAGCGCGGGAGCCGGCGTCGCCAACGGAGCGGGAGTCGGGACGACGGGAGCCGGTGCCGCGGCAACCACGGGCGCCGGCGGAGGGGGCGTGGGGACGGTCACCGTCGGAGTCGGCGCCGGCGGCGCAGGCGGGAGCTCCGGCGCGGGCTCGGCAGGCCGTGGCGCCGCTACCACCTTGGGGGTTGGCGTCGCCGGCCGCTCAGGCGCGGAGCGAGTCGGGGCAGGTTCGGCAGGAGGGGAGCTGGGCGCGGGCTTGTCCGTCGAGACGCGCTCGCCGGGTCCGGCCAGCGGAGACGGCTCGACGATCGGCGCCCGCGTCACCGGCGGAGGAGTCTTGGGCTCCGGCCGCACGATCTCCTCGGGCGGCGCGGGAACGGGCAGCGCAGCGATCGCCTCCACCTCACGCGGCTTGACGGGAGGCGGCGGAATCGTGGGTCCATCCGGTGTGGAGCCCGGCGTCGGTCCAGTCTCCCGCTCCGCTGGCACGGCGGGGGACCGCTCACGCGGGGGCTCCGGCGGTGACCAGGTCATGACGGGTGGAGTCGGAGCCGCCTCGACCGCGGGCGAGGTGATCGGCGGCACCGGGATGGGCACGGGCGGTTCGGCCGGCGTGCTCGTCGCCGGTTTCGGAGGATCCGGAGTCGCAATCGGAGCGCGCACCTCGGGAGACTTCACTGCCGCAGAATCCACGCGGGGCGGCGGCGGGGGGCTCGGGCTCGGCGGCGGCGCTGGTGCGGACCGTGCGGGCGGCGCGGCCGGACTGTTCGCTCGAGCCGACGTCGCCGCTGGCGCCGCCGCGGGCGCTGGACGGGCGGGTCCACCCGACGCCGATTCGCTGATCGAGATCGAGCCGCCGGAGCCGGGCACGGGGAACACCTCCAGCGCGCTCATGCCGGGAGGGAGGCTCGCGAGCCAGACCAACAACCCCAGCACGATGACATGGAGAGACAGCGAGCCCGACATGCAGACGCCGAACGTGAGCGCCGAGGGCCTTCGCCCCGGTGGAGTCGATGGGGCTTCGTGATCCCCTTGACCGCGTCCGGCCGGCCTGGATCGCGCCGGCCACGACGGAAAGATGGGATCACTCATGCGTCTATTGTTGCCGAGGCTGCCGCCGTTAACCTACGGCTTGCTGCGACTTTCCAAGGCCTTCCCCGCGGGCTCGAGAGCCTCGGCATGATCCGGGGAGACGACGCGGGCCGGGGGCGACGCCGGGACGTCACGACCCACGGAGTAGATGGTGGAGGTCCCGGTCATGCCGGGCGACGTGGAGGACAGAGCCTCGACTCCGGTGAGCGGGCCCACCGGCGTGGCGTGCTCGACGATCCCGGACGACCCCGCATCGTGCGTGAGGCGCTCGGCCGTCAGGAGACGCGGCGCCGGCCGAGGCTCGCCGAACCCCACGCCCGCGCCTCCGGTCACGAGGGCGCAGCCGAGAAGCGCCGCGAGGACGCGGCCGATCACCTGACCAGCTTGAGCTTGGCTGCGAGCGCCGTGCGGGGCGCCGGATCGATCGTCGCCACCTGGCCGAGCGTGTCGCAGCGGAAATAGCCGAACACCGCCCGGAGGCTGTTGTCGCGCGTGCCGCAATAGGACGCCGCCTGTGGGTCCATGTTCGGGGAAATCACGCAGCCGTTGTTCTGATCGAAGACCTGGGTCACCACGAATTTGCTGTAAGTCATGATGGGGGCCGTCCCGGTCATGGCGCCTGGAGGACAAGCGGTCTGCACCAGCATGACCCCCACCTCCCAGCCGCCCCACGAGGCCTGGTACACGACCTGGGGAGTCCCGTTCACTATTTTGATGATGTCGCCACTAAGGGTCGAAGTCCGATTAGTGGTAAAGGTGTCCCGAAGCAGGTTGAAGGTGGGCTGCACCATGCCGTTGTCGAGGTAGGTGTTGCCCCCCGCCGGTGCCGTGGCATTGCAGGCAGCGCCCGCCCCGAGCCCCGCGTTCGTGATGGCCGCCTGATGCTGACCGCTGGTCCAGTTGCTGCCGTCGAGGCTGGCCCAAGCGGCGCTGTTGCAGGACTGCGGGCTGCCCGCCTGGTTGTTGCAGATGTTATTGCTCGAGATCCAGGTGAGCCCGGTGCCGCAGCCATTGCTGTTGTTGAACTGTCCGGTCCCCGCGTCGTAGAAGGCGCAAGGGGTCACCGCGATGGGCAGGATCGGAGTGCCGCAGCCCGGTAGCACGGGTGGGTTGGAGATGGCGACCGCGCTGGCCGTGATCGGAAGTGTGTCGATGTTCAGCAGCCGCAGGAACGAGGTCGGGATCGTGGTCTGGACCTGGCAGCGCACCGCATTGACCTGACTGCCCACTAGCGACGGGGTGAAGGTCCCCGCGTTCCAGATGCCGAGCACGATGTTGCCATTGGAGGCGTTCGCGGTATTGAGGTTGAGCGTGAGCGTGCCGGTGCGCAGCGGGTTCAGCGTCCCGTACTGCTGCGCGGTGGCGCGCACGGTGGGAAACACCGTGTCGTCGAACCCGAGTTTGCCAGCTCCGGCGAGGGCGGCGGCGTCGATGGTTCGCTGGAGCTCCGTGCGGGCGGCGGCCTGATAGGCAAAGTCGATCGCGAACCCGCCCATCACGAGCAGGAAGACGAGCAGGGTGAACGTGAAAAGCAGGACATTGCCGCGCTCGTTATTGAGCCAGTCACGGACCCGCTGGATTCTCATGGGTTCTGCTCCTCGTCGTTTAGCGCTGGAAGCTGACGAACTGGATCTCTTCCCAGGGCAGGTCCAAACGCCCCGAGGCCGTCTGGCCGCGAAGGACCAGGGTGCCGAGGTTGATGGAGTCGGCCTCTACCCGGGAACCATCGGTCAGGATAACGGTGGCAGTGTACCGGAAATGACGGTTCACGTAAAAGGCCGGCAGCGTGCTGGGCACCAGGTAACGCGCGAAGGTGAGGCTCGCGATGCTGACGAGCGGGATCTGCCGCTCGATCCCACCACGACGGACGGTGATGTAGTCGGCCTGGCGATGGCCCTGCCGGGGCTCCGGACCGCCCTGGAAGTAGTTCTGCAGCGATCCGACCGACCCGGACAAGACCGGCAACGCGGCCGATCCAGTGCCCACCTGCCCGCCGGACGTGTTGCCGCTCGGCCCCGCCGTATAGGGGTCAGGACCCCCCTGATGCGGGGCCGGGATCGTGTAGAACACCTCGAGGGACGGCTGCGCGATGCGCCAGGACTGTCCGTCCCAGGTCCGCACCTCGGCCATCACGTCCTGGGCCGCGACCGGCGCGACCCAGAGGGCAAGGAAGCCGACCAGCACGGCAGTGACTCGCACGAGGGAGGTCAGGGTCTTCGTCATTGTACGAGGCTCCTGAACGACTTGATGAGACCGATGAGGGATGGGGCCATCGCCACCAGGAAGAACGCCGGCATGAGGAACAGGACCGTCGGGAAGATCATCTTGAGCGGCGCGAGGGACGCCCGCTCCTCGGCGCGATGCCGGCGCTGGACGCGCGCCGTCTCGGCGTGGACACGGAGGGTCTTGCCGAGGGGCGTCCCGAGCCGATCGGACTGGACGAAGGCGCTCACCATCGAGCGCACTTCCTGGACGCCGCAGCGCTCGCCCAGGCTCCGCATCGCCTCCTCGCGGGGTCGGCCCGCCCGGACCTCCAGGTGCATGCGCATCAGCTCCTGGTGGAGGGGACTCCGCGTCAGCTCCTCCTGCTCGGCCACGCGCGCCACCGCCGCGTCGAAGCCCAGGCCGGCCTCCACGCAGACCATCAGGAGGTCGAGCACGTCCGGCAGCATGTTCACGATCGCCCGCTGCCGCTCCTTGATCCGGTTGTACAGCCAGAAGTCCGGGAGCATGAACCCGATCGCGAGGCAGACCAGCGAGATGATCAGCGTGTTCGAGAGCACCCGCTGCATGAGAAATCCGAAGAAGGGATAGGCGAGGAACCCGATCAGCGCGCACACGACCTTGGCGCCCCAGAGCATCGCGACGCCGCGGGGATCGCTGAAGCCGGCCTGGGTCAGGCGCACCCGGTAGCGCGTGAGCCGGACGTTGTCCTTCGGGACGACGTTCCGACCGATCTTCTCGATGGCGCGCTGGAGGCCCGACTGGGGCTCGCTGTCGAATCTCAGGATCGACACGGGCCCGTCGGCGACGGTGGACGCGCGGGAGAGCCGACCGCGCCCGATGGCGGGCCAGAGCCGCATGACGATCATCGCGCTGACCAGCGTCACTCCAACTACCAGGAGGAACGTGACGATCGCGACGGTGAGTGGGTTCATGAGCGCCTCATACCTTGATCTTGGCGATGCGCCACACCATGAAGAAGCCGATGGCCTCCATGGTCAGCCCCGCGCCCAGGAGCACGGGCGCGAGAGGCGACTCCAGCATGGGCGTGAAGTACCCAGGGCTCATCAGCTCGAACATGATGGCGAAGGCCACCGGGCTCAGCCCCACGCATATGGCCGACCAGCGGTGCTGGGCCGACAGGGCGCGGGCGTGGCTCAGGATCTTGAAGCGCTCGCGGATGACCTCGCTGAGCCGGTCCAGGATCTCGGCGAGATTCCCGCCGGAGCCGCGCTGGATGAGGACCGCGGTGCAGAAGAACCGGACGTCGTCGGTCGGCGTGCGCTCGGCCAGCCGCGAGAGCGCCTCGCCGGGATCCAAGCCGAGCTTTGTCTCCTCGAACACCTGGGTAAACTCGGCTCCAAGAGGATTCGGCATCTCCTGGCCCACCAGTTGAATGGCGCTGCTGAGCGCGTTCCCGGCGCGGATGGCGCGCGACATCGCGTCGAGCGCGTCCGGGAACTGGGCCTCGAAGCGCTGCATCCGCTTCTGCCTTTTCCAGAGGAGGAACAAGATCGGGGCCGCACCCACCGCCGCCGCTGCCCCGAGGCCCCAGACAAAGAGCCCGGTCCGGAGCCACCCCAGCAAGAGGCCCAGAGTGGCGCCGATGCTGACGTAGAGGAGGAAGTCGTTGGACAGCCCCGGATAGCCGGCCTGCGCCGCGAGGCGTCCCAGACGATCATAGAGGGCGGCCTGGCGCGACGACGAAGCTGCGAGGCGCGCTTGGGCCCGCAGGAGATCGGGGTCGACGCCGGCGCCTGCCGCCATCCCGCCGGCCAGCCGTTCGCGGAGCCGGCGCTTTCCCTCGAAGGACCAGGTGACGCCAGCGATCAGCGCCAGCACGAGAAGGAAGGTCAGCGCGGCGACCAGCAGGGGCATCAACGAACCGCCTGCCGCTTGTTCGGGTTGAAGATGTCCGGGTCCAGCTCGATGCCGGCCCGGCGCAGCCGGTCCGCGAACTTGGGCCGAACGCCGGTGGCGCGATGGTAGCCGATCACTTTTCCATCCTTGTCCACGCCCTCCTGCTCGAAGACGAAGATATCCTGGGTGGTCACCACGTCCTCTTCCATGCCGACCACCTCGGTGAGGCGGAGGATCTTCCGGCTCCCGTCGCTCAGCCGCGAGAGATGGATGATCAGGTCGAGCGCGGAGGCGATGTAGTCGCGCATCGCCCGCACGGGGAGGGAGATGCCGGAGAGCAAAATCATGGTCTCGAGCCGGGCCAGCGCGTCGCGGGTCGAGTTCGCATGGACGGTGGACAGGGAGCCGTCGTGGCCGGTGTTCATGGCCTGCAGCATGTCCAGGACCTCGGGGCCCCGCACCTCACCGACGATGATCCGGTCGGGCCGCATCCGGAGCGCGTTCCGCACGAGATCGCGCTGGGTCACGTTTCCTGCACCCTCGATGTTGGCCGGGCGGGTCTCCAGGCGGACCTTGTGCTCCTGCTGGAGCTGGAGCTCGGCCGAGTCCTCCACGGTGACGATGCGCTCGTGGTTCGGGATGGCCTCGGAGATGACGTTGAGGAGCGTCGTCTTGCCGGAGCCGGTGCCGCCCGAGATGAGGATGTTCAGACGCGCCTGCACCGCGGCCCGGATGATCGCGGAGAGCGCAGGCGTCCAGGTATTCAGCCCGATCAGATCATCGGTCTTCAGCGGATCGACCGCAAACCGCCGGATCGAGAGCACAGGCCCGTCCAGGGCCAGCGGCGGGATGATCGCGTTGACGCGCGAGCCATCGGGCAGCCGGGCGTCCACCATCGGGGAGGACTCATCTACCCGCCGGCCCACGCGTGACACGATGCGCTCGATGACCTGGAGGAGGTGGGTGTCATCGCGGAAGATGAGCCGCGTCCGCTCCAGCCGCCCGCGCCGCTCGACGTAAATCGCGCGGGGCCCGTTGACGAGGATGTCGGACACGGTCGGATCCTGCATGAGCGGCTCGATGGGGCCGAGACCGAACGTCTCGTGCTGGACCTCGATGACGAGCTGCTCGCGCTCTTGCCGGCTCAGCGGCGTCTCGTCGCTCGCGAGCATGTCCTCGACGATGCGCTGGATCTGCGCCTGGACGGTTTCCCGTGGCAGCAGGTTGAGCTTCGACAGGTCGAGGCTCTCGATGAGCTGACGGTGGATCCGGGTCTTGAGCTCGAAATAGGCCGACTCGCCGGCCCGCTTGGGCTCACGCGGGGGCGCGCCGTTCGTCACCACCGGGGCGGGCTCGAGGCCCTGCCGTCGCTGAAAGAGTGCCATCTATCAGGCTCCTGTGCTCTTGGGATTCCAGACCATGCCCAGCAATGAGCTCGCGCGCTTCGAGGCCGGCGTGCCCTTGGGTCCGGGCACGCTGCCGGCGAGGGATTCCGCGAGCTGCCTGACGTTTCGGGCGAATTTCGAGCGGGGCGCGGCGGTCACCACTGGCTTCCCCGTGTTGATCGCCGACACCACCGCCTGATAGTCGCTCGGCGTCCGCCAGTACACGGGCACGCCGAGCGCTTCACGCGCGTGCTTCAAGGTCACGTCCTCGCCGGTGTCCTCCCGCATCACCACCACCTTCACCTTGTGGGAGTCGATGCCGAGCAGGCGGAACCCCGCGAGGCCGGCCGCGCCGGAGCGCAGCGCCGAGACCTCGAGGTTGGTGAGGAAGACGATCGCGTCGGAGGCCTCGAGCCCGGCGAATGTCCCCGGGGACGTGTCGTGCCGGAGATCGAGCACCACGTGGTCGAAGTGCGAGCGGATGATCTCGAGGCCGGCCCGGACCTGCTCGCCGTTGAGCTGCGTCCGCTCCATCCGGAGCGGGCCGGGAAGCACCCAGAGCCCACTCGAGTGCCGGGTGAGGAGGCCACGCAGGAATGACTCGTCGAGGCGGTCGATGTTCTCGAAGGCGTCGAGCACCGAGTAGGTCGGGCGCAGGTCGAGGAACGTCGCGATGTCGGACTGCCGAGTGTCGAGCTCGATGAGGAGCGTGTTGTCGGGCGCCCGCTCGGCGAGGCACACCGCGAGGTTGATCGCCACCGTGGTCACGCCGAGGCCGCCCTTGGTGGAGAACACCGACAGCACGCGGCCCGTCTTGCGAACGCTGGGGGCCGGACCGCGACGCACGCGCGCGACCTTTTCGAGCGCCTCCGCCAGGTCCGCGCGCTCCACCGGCCGCGACAGGAACTCGAAGGCGCCCGCGCGGATGACCTTGAGGACGGCCTCCGCGGACACGCCGCTGCCCATGGCCAGGATGGCCGCTTCGGGCAAGGTTTCTGCGAACTTCCGGACGGTCGCGCCCGACACGTCTTCATCGCGCCCAGACGGAATCTCGATCAGGACCAGATCTGGGCGGCGGCTCGGCGTGTCCAGCAGGGCCTGCCTGACGTCGCCGAATTCCCCCACCACCACCGCGCCCGGCATGCCCCCCAGCATCTTGCGGAGGGCGGTGCGGGACTCGGCGTCCGAGTCGACGACGACGATACGGAGCACGGTCGATGGGGTCACGCTGGGCTCACTTTTTCGGAGGAAGGTCGCTCTGCCCGAACGGGCGCTCCATGATCTCGCCGACGGCCGGGATCCCCGGCACGAGGGTGAATTCCTTCTTTTCCTTCTCACGCAGATTGAAGAGCGCAGCGGCGTCGGGCGTGAACGGCGAGCCGACGGGATCGGGCTTCACGAGCTTGACGGTGACCAGGAACAACAGCTCGGTCTCGTTGTTCTGGAAGCGCGTGCTGCGGAAGAGCGTGCCCAGGATCGGAATGTCGCCGAGGATGGGGATCTTCGCCACCTGCTGGCGCACCTCGTTGTTGATGAGGCCGGCGATCGCGAAGGTCTCCCCGTCCCTGAGGCTGATGTTGGTCGCCGCCTGATTCTTCCGCAGCACGGGAATGGCGAAGCCGGCCGCGACGAGGCCCTGGCTGAAGTCGAGGCTCGAGACCTCGGGTCGGATCTTGAGATTGATCGTGTCGCCGTCGACGACCGTCGGGGTGAACAGGATCCCGACGCCGAACTCCTTGAACTCGACGGTGACCCGGTTGTTCTCCTGCGCAACCGGGTACGGGAACTCACCGCCGGAGAGGAACTTCGCCTCCCGGCCACTGTGGGTGACCAGGTTCGGCTTCGCCAGCGTGCGGAACAGGTCCCGCTCGGCGAGGGCGCGAACCAGCATGGCGTAGTCGCGCGCGCCCGTCGACAGGAAGAAGTTGCTACCCGGGAAGGCGAAGTCCGGCGTATTCCGGCCGACCGCTTGGTTTGCCAGCTCGCGCGCGCCCACCGCCCCGAGGGTACCGAGGCCCGGGAAGAAGGCGTTGCCGGGGGTCGCGCCGGCCTGGAGGGTATCGCCGAGGGCGCGGACACTGAACCCGAGCTCCTTCAGCGCCTGCCGCGTGGCCTCCGCCACGTGGACCTGGAGGAGCACCTGCTGCGGCCTGATGTCGCTCACGCTGAGCAGGCTGATGACCTTCCCCTTGGGCGCGAAGACCGACGCCACCTCGACGGCCCCCGCCATCACCTGCTCGCTGGTGCTGGTCCCCGTCAGGATGAGCGATTCCTGAGCCGACTGGACATCGATCTCGTCCTTGGGGGCGACCTGCTTGAGCCGCTCGCGCAGCAGGGCAAGGTCCGTCTGAACGAAGATGTCGAAGAAGACCGTCTTGCGCGGGTAGAACACCACAAGCGACGTCGTCCCCACCGCCTTGCCGCTCACGAGGAGCTGGTTGGGGGTCACGACGAACACGTCCGCAACGGCGGGGTTGGTGACGGAAACGCGAGTGAACGGCTCCTTCAGCTCGACGACCTGCGACTTCCCGATGGTGACCTCGAGCCGGACGACGCCCTGCTCGTCGGCGAGGGCCGGCATCGCGCCCGTGGCGAGCATCGCCACGAGCATGAGCCAGGCTAGAACCCGTCTCCGCCCAAGCGCATCGCGCATTCGATCGCCTCTCCGTTCGATGGTTGAGTTCACTTTTTCGGAGCCTCGGTGTCCTTCACCGTGCCCAGCTCGATCCAGAGCTCCGACTTGTCGCGGAGGAAGAAGCGCTGGCTCACTTGATCGCCCCGATGCACGAGGACCGAGTACGGCTCGGGGTTCGAGGGAGTCGTCAGGGACGGCAGCGCGGCGGCGGGATGGACGACGAGGTCGTACTGGCGCTGCTTGTTGCCGGCGAAGATCAGGAGCAGCGTGGTCCGGCCCACCGTCTTGCCGGTAAGGAGCAGCTGGGTGGGATTCAGGACCTGGACATCCGCGACGTTGGGATTCGCCACCACAACCTTCGTGAGGGGCTCCGGTCCCACCGTGAGCACGTTGGCCTGGTCGGAGGCGACGAACACCGCCGTCTGCTCCTGGGCGCCGGTCGGCCCGGCCATCGCGCCGAGCTGGGCGGCGAGTCCGAGCCCGAGCGCGCCGAGCGCGAGGCGGCTCTCCTTGAAGCGTGGCAAACGCATGGGGGTCTCCTTGTTCATCACCGCTGCTTCTCCGCCGAGCCGCGCTCGATCCACCCCCGGTCGCCGAAACGGACGAACTGCTGCTCGGTGAGCCGCGTCCCGCGCACCACCGAGACGGTATGGCCCTCGGGGGCGGGGGGCGGGAGCGGGGCGGCCACGGGCACGGGCTTACGCGCCACCGGCGCCGCCGGAGGGGGAGCCACCGCCGCGGTACGCACGTCGCTCAGGAGGGTCGCCTGCGTGGCGCCCGACGTCCTCACGACCTCGTTGTCCCGCAGGTTGCGGGTGGCCAGCGTGATCCGTCCCTCGCTCTGCGCCACCGCGAGCCGCTCGGTCTGCTCGGGCGTAAGGGCGAGCGTGACCGTGGTCACGGTGATCGGCTTGTTGTCCCGCATCTCTACCGTCTGGCCGGCGGCGAGGATCGGCACGTCCTGGAGGATCACCTTGGCGATGCGCTCGTTGGTGGAGCCGGGCTTGGTCATGCTCACGAGCACGTCCACCCGGCTGTTCGGAAGGATGAAGCCGCTCTCGCGAATCGCCTCGTCGACCTTGATGGAGACGCCGCGCTGCCCTTCGGGAACCAGCATCGGCATCACGCCGCCCTTGCCCGCCAGCTCGGGGGCCAGCCGCGACTCGAGGAGGGGCTCCCCGGCCATGATCGCGCTCCGCACCACACGCCCTTCGGCGTTGGCGAGAGTCCGGACCGCGCCCGTGGGGATATTGCTCTTCGGCCACTGCACGAGCTTGACGTGCTGGCTCGTCACCGATTCCGCCATGCTCATGTTGACGGCCGCCACCACCACCGGCTCGGTGCCTTCGGGGGCGCCGGCCAGCGCCATCTGGCGCACCACCTGGTAGACGAGGAAGCTGGCGATGAGGCCCACGATCGTGGCGAACACCAGCACGATCATCAGTCGACGGTTCATGGGTGCAGGTTCCTCATTCGTACCGCATGGTTGCGGTCTGTGTGATGTTCATGGTCCCGAACATCGTGGATGTCATGAGCGGCACGACCGTCTGGAACTGCAGCGTGACCGTCGCCGACACGACTTGGTCCGGCGCACAGGGTGAGGTCGCGCAGGACACGCCGGCACCCGTCCAGTTGCCGGAGCCGAGCATCGCGTCGATCTTGGCATTGCCCGCGGTGCTCACCGAATCGGGCGCCGCGACCACGCCGGCGCGCACGCCTTCGCGCGCGGCGGCGGTGGCCAGGTTGAGGGTGAGCCAGGCCCGGCTCACCTCCACGATCGCGAACAGGACGAAGAGGAGCACCGGGAGCACGACGACGAACTCG
This sequence comes from Candidatus Methylomirabilota bacterium, assembly GCA_035764725.1. Classification (NCBI taxonomy): domain Bacteria; phylum Methylomirabilota (SeqCode); species Candidatus Methylomirabilota bacterium. Next base: position 61,382 of record DASTYT010000094.1, read on the forward strand.
AGCGTCGACGTGCCGCGACTATCGAAGAGCTTTCTCATAACCCTCACGAGAGAATCCTCAGGAGCTCGCCAGTCCGCTCAGTGTCCCCCCGATCGCGTTGATCGCGGTGGTCAGCTGGGTCTGGAGAGTGCCCGGATAGACTGCGATGCCGATCGCGACGATGAGAGCGCCGACCACGATCCACTCGAGGGTCTCGACCCCGCGCTCGTCGCTCACATACGACCAAACCGTCTTGAGCACGTTTGGCTCCTCCCTTTGAAGTCCCGACGCGGGCGCCTCCGAGCGATTCGGGGCGCCCGCGTCGCGGTCGCTCGTTACGAGCTGGCCAGACCCGAGATCCGAGCGCCGATGTTGTTGACGGCGGTGATGAGCTGGCTCTGCAGAGCGCCCTGGTACACCGCGATGCCGACCGCCACGATGAGCGCGCCGACCACGATCCACTCGAGCGTCTCCACACCCCGCTGGTCCTTGAAATAACCGATCAGTCGCTTCATCTAACTCTCCCTTGTTCAATGGCTCGCCCGTGCACTGCGTTGTCGGCGGAAGCCCATCTTCCGCCGGTCCTGCGCTTCTCTCCCTCAGGCCGCCCGTCGCTCAGCGCATCGGGTGGACATCCCGGCCCTCGTACGCCCGTACATCGGTGAATCCCCCGCTCTCGAGTCCGACCACCACCTCGGCCAAGCGCTCGTGCGGAACTCGGAACGCGACGGCGTTGCCATCAACCGGTCCCGACGGTGGCTGGGCCGCGTCGAACCCCAGCCCGAGCTGACCGAGTATTTCCTGCACCGATGGGAATCTGTCATCCCGATCGGCGCCCAGCACCACCACGATCGCGTGTCCCAGAGTCGGATCTCCGTGCCAGTCTTCTCGGTTCATTTCCATCCCCAACAGTGGGCCTGGGTCCGTGGTGTCGGGTGGGACAAAGAGCACGCATCGTGCCATGGCACTCGCCGAACACTATCCATTTTCGATTTATTCTCGCCCCGATATAACTCAGGGAGTTGGAGGCAGTGTCGGAAAAGCTTGCGGAATTATTTGCCCAATTTCCTGATGCAAAAGGGGATGGAAGACAGCTCGGGCGCAGGCTCCAGAGGACCGAAACCAGCGAGTTAATAAGCGGGAAATCCATTTATGCGGACCCGCATCGGCCATTCGCTTCTTGCTATGCAGTTCTGGCGCTGGTGGGTATGCAGATTTCGCTTATGCGACAAATCGTGGCGACCAGCCGCAAAACCTGTAGCGCTAGCCTGGCGGTTTGTCGTGGGGTAGGCACTTCTATGCCTCCGAAGTCTTTGAAAGCAAAGGAGTCCAGGAAGCGCGCCCCGGTGGCACTAAGTGTGCTGAGGAATCGACCCCAAGGCGCTAATGTTGTGTGCCCCTGGAGAGGGACACGAACTTTCGGGGAGCGACCGACACGATGAGAGAGCTGCTGGCGGTGATGGGAAGGGCGACGGACGCGAGTCTGCTCGACGCGGTCGTGGAAGGCTCGCTCGACGGCGTCTGTCTCCTTACCGCCGACGGCATCCTCCTCAAGGCGAACCGCCTGGCGCTGGAGATCCTCGCCGTCCCTCACGAGGAGGTCATCGGACGGCCGGCCACCGCCGTGTTCGCCCGAGCGGGCGGTGAGTGCTCCGTTCTCGCAGATGTCCGGAAGCAGAAGCTCACCGTCACGGCCGTCCAGACGTTCGGCGACGGCCGGCGCGTGCTCCTGTCCGGCACGCCGGTCGTCGACGAGGTCGGCGAGATCCGGCACATCGTCCTGAACGTGCGCGATACCACCGGCATCAGTCGGGTGATGAGGAAGCTGCAAGAGACCCTGGGACCGTCGGACACCTATCGGCCACCGACCGCCGCCACCATCCGAGACCTCGCGCCGCCCGAGGCGGTGCTGCGAAGCGCAGTGATGCGGGCGCAGCATGACAAGGCCGTTCAGTACGCCGCGGTCGATTCGCCGGTCTTGCTGCTCGGCGAGACCGGCACCGGGAAGGGCGTATTCGCGCGCCTCGTTCACCAGGCGTCGCCCCGGAGCGCCGGCGCCTTCGTCGAGGTGAACTGCGGCGCGATCCCCGAGGGGCTCATCGAGGCGGAGCTGTTCGGCTACGTCAAGGGCGCATTCACCGGCGCGGACTCCAAGGGCAAGGCCGGCCTCGTCGAGCTGGCGCACATGGGCACGCTGCTCCTCAACGAGATCGGCGATCTGCCGATCGGGCTTCAGGTGAAGCTCCTGCGATTCCTCGAGGACGGCGAGGTCTGGTCCATCGGGGCGGTCAAGCCGAAGCGGCCGAACGTCCGCATCGTGGCGGCGACCAACCGGGATCTCGGCCGGATGATCCACGACGGCAGCTTCCGCGGCGATCTCTTCTACCGCCTCAACGTCCTCGCCATCAACATTCCGCCCCTGCGCGAGCATCCGGAAGACATCGCGGACCTCGTCGAGATGATGCTCGCCAAGCTCGAGCGCAAGGTGGGGCGGCGGCGGACCTTCACGCCGGACGCCATTCACGCGCTCGCCGCGTATCGGTTCCCCGGCAACATCCGCGAGCTCTGGAACATCGTCGAGCGTCTGGTGGTGACGACCCACGGCGAGACGATCACCACCCGCGACCTTCCGGCCGAGATCACCCAGCTCACGAGCACGGCGCGTGTGGACGAGCACGACCGGCCCAGCCTGCGGAAGGCGCGTCAGAAGGTCGAGGCGCAGCTCCTCCGCGATGCCCTCAGCCGCTTCGGGACTCAGGCGCGCGCGGCCAAGCATCTCGGCGTCACCCAGTCGACCATCGCGCGGAAGGTGCGTCAGTACGGCCTGTCGGACGGAGTGGCCTGACCCCCCGGCAGGAGAGCGGTCATGGAGAGGTTGGCGGAGTATCTGGGCGACGCGTTCTTGAGGGTCGTCGAGCAGATCATTCCCCTGCCGTCACGGCTCGAGGATTACAGCGTGGTGATCGGACAGTGCCTCATCCTCGCCTTCGCCTTGGCCATCCTCTGGTCCATCTCGGGCATCCTTCGGCGCCGGTAGTCGACGCCTCCCGTCTGCTACAATCTGCCCCTGGCCGGGTGAGCACGCGCCGGCCCACTACCGCCGCAGACAGGAGAGCGCCGTGCCGCGCGTGAACGAGCACCATCTCGCCATCAAGGGCAGCTACCTCTTCTCCGACATCGCCAAACGGGTGAAGGCCTTCGGGGAGGCCAATCCCTCCGCGAAGCTGATCCGCCTCGGCATCGGCGACGTCACCCGGCCGCTGGCCCCCGCCATCGTGCGGGCGATGCAGGACGCAGTCACGGAGATGAGCCGCGTCGAGACCTTCCGCGGCTATCCCCCGGAGACGGGCTTCTCCTTCCTCACCGAGCTGATCGCGGCCCACGACTACGCGCCCCGGGGCGTGAACCTCACCCCCGAGGAGATCTGCATCTCCGATGGCGGCAAGACGGACTCCGCGAACATCCAGGAGATCTTCTCTCCCGACTGCGTCATCGCGGTGGTGGATCCCGTCTACCCCGTCTACGTGGACAGCAACGTCATGGCCGGGCGCGCCGGGCGCGCCGCCAGCGACGGGCGCTACGACCGGGTGGTCTATCTGCCCGCGACCGCGGAGAACGACTTCAACCCCGCCCTCCCCGATCGGCACGTGGACCTCATCTATCTCTGCTACCCGAACAATCCGACCGGCGCCGTGCTCGGCAAGGACGCGCTCAAGCGCTGGGTGGACTACGCGCGGCGCGAGGGGGCGGTGATCCTCTACGACGCCGCGTACGAGTCCTACATCCGCGATCCCGCAATCCCGCGGACGATCTACGAGATCGAGGGCGCGCAGGACGTGGCCATCGAGCTCCGGTCGTTTTCCAAGACCGCGGGCTTCACCGGCGTGCGCTGCGCGTACACCGTCGTGCCGAAGGCGTGCATGGGTCGCTCGGCCGCCGGCGAGGCGGTGAGCCTGCACGCGCTGTGGTTCCGGCGGCAGTCCACCAAGTTCAACGGGGTCTCCTACATCATCCAGAAGGGCGCGGCGGCCGCGTACTCGCCCGAGGGTCAGAAGCAGGTGCGGGAAGCGGTGGACTTCTACCTCGAGAACGCGCGCATCATTCGTGAGGGCGTGGCGAGCACCGGGCTCACTGTGTATGGCGGCACCAACGCGCCCTACATCTGGGTGAAGACGCCGAAGGGTCTCGGGTCCTGGGACCTCTTCGACAAGCTTCTGAACGAGGCCCACGTGGTCTCGACCCCGGGGGCGGGCTTCGGCCCCAGCGGCGAGGGCTATCTCCGTCTCACCGCCTTCGGCAGCCGCGAGCAGACGGTGGAGGCGGTCGACCGCATCAAGACGCGCCTTCGGCTCTGAGCGTGGCCGCGCATCTGGATGCGATCGAGATCGAGAGCGGCCGGGGCGCACCCGACGCCGCGGTGATCTGGCTGCACGGCCTCGGCGCCGACGGCCACGACTTCGAGCCCATCGTCCCCGAGCTGGACCTGCCCGACGCCCTGCGCGTGCGCTTCGTCTTCCCGCATGCGCCCGTGCAGCCGGTGACCATCAACGGCGGCCAGTCCATGCGGGCCTGGTACGACATCTACAACGACCGGCGCCATGACGAGGTGGGCATTCGCGCCTCGCAGGGCCGCGTGGAGGCGCTGCTCGCGCGCGAGCGCACGCGCGGGATTTCGGCGCGGCGCATCGTGCTCGCCGGCTTCTCCCAGGGCGGAGCGATCGCGCTCCAGACCGGGCTGCGCCACGCCGAGCGGCTCGCGGGCATCCTGGCGCTCTCGAGCTACCTGCCCCTGGCCGAAACGGTCGACTTCGAGGCCAGCCCGGCCAATCGCGACGTGCCCATCATGATGATGCACGGCACCCAGGACCAGCTGATACTCCTCGAGCGCGCCTCGTTCTCCCGTCGGACGCTGGAGGAGCTGGGCTATCCGGTCGAGTGGCGGCAGTACCGCATGCAGCATGCGGTGTGCGCCGAGGAGATCGCAGACATCGGGACGTGGCTCCGGGGGGTGCTGGGCGCGCCGTAGCCGGCCCGGCCGCACGCTACTTGATCTCGCGGCACTCCAGGCGATTGCGCATCGTGATCATCTTCGTGGGGAAGTAGGGCGACACGCTGTCATTACCCTGGCGCTCCCACTGGCCCGGGGTGTAGCTGTCGTTGGCCCCCTTGAGGAAGGTCATGTGCCGCTCGAGCGCGATCTTGCAATCGCTCTCGGTCGGATACCCGTCGCCGGCGCGCGAGTCCGTCGGAAACGGCTTCACGTCGAACAGCCAGCCGGTCAGGAGCAACCGGGGATCGTTGTCCAGCGACGTCGTGGACCAGAACACCCACGCCAGCACCAGCATGTGGCCGAGACGACGCATGGCGTCCTCCTCCGAGAGACGGTGACCCGCGCCCTCACGATACCAGAGCCCCCCCGATCGGCGGCTCAGATCATCGACGCCAGCGCCTGACCGACGTCCTTGGTGGAGGCCTTGCCGCCGAGGTCGCGCGTCACCGTTTTTCCTTCTTCCACGAGCTTTTCGATCGCGCCCACCACCGCGTCCGCGGCGTCCTGATGCCCGAGGTGCTCGAGCAGCATCGCCCCCGTCCAGATCTGCGCCACCGGATTGGCGATCCCCTTGCCGGCGATGTCCGGGGCCGAGCCGTGCACGGGCTCGAACATCGACGGGTATTCCTTCTCGGGATTGATGTTGCCGCCGGGCGCGATGCCGATCGACCCGGCGATGGCGGGGCCGAGGTCGGAGAGGATGTCGCCGAAGAGATTGCTGCCCACCACCACGTCGAACCAGTCGGGATGCTGGACGAAGTGGGCGGCGAGGATGTCGATGTGGAACTGGGCGGTCTTCACGTCGGGATAATCCTTGCCGATGGCGGCGAAGCGCTCGTCCCAGTACGGCATGCTGTGGATGATGCCGTTGGACTTGGTGGCGGAGGTCACGTGCTTCCGCGGCCGACGCCGCGCCCGCTCGAAAGCATACCGCATCACGCGATCGCAGCCCTTCCGGGTGAAGATCGCCTGCTGGATGGCCATCTCGTTGTCGGCCCCGCGGTAGAGCCGGCCGCCGATCTCCGAGTACTCGCCCTCGTTGTTCTCGCGCACGATCAGCATGTCGATGTCGTCGGAGGTGCGGCCGGCCAGCGGCGAGCGCACGCCCTTGAGGAGCCGCACCGGGCGCAGGTTGATGTACTGGTGGAAGCCGCGGCGGATCGGGATCAAGAGTCCCCAGAGGGAGACATGATCCGGCACGCCGGGAAACCCGACCGCGCCCAAGAAAATCGCCTCGAAGTGGCGGAGCTGCTCGAGGCCGTCCTCGGGCATCATTCGCCCCGTCTTGGTGTAGCGCTCGCAGTTCCAGTCGAAGGTCGAGAAGGCGCACTCGAACCCGAAGCGGCGGCCCGCCGCCTCGAGCACCCGCATGCCTTCAGGCACCACTTCGTTGCCGATGCCGTCGCCGGGAATCACGGCGATCTTGTGCTTGGTCATCTCACGCCTCCTGTGCTGATGCCTCCGAGCTCGCGATACCGCCGATACAGCGCGTCGTAGCGCGCGGTGCGCTCCGGCATCGGGTGGTGCACCGCGCCCGCGGGCTCGGGCAGCCGCGTCCAGCCCCAGGCGCCCAGGGCCACACCGGCCACCCAGGCGACGCCGAATGCGCTGCCGAGGTCCGCCCCCGGAGCATACTCGATGGAGCGGCCGAGCACATCGGCCACGATCTGCCGCCAGAGCGCGCTCCGGGCGCCCCGATCCATGATGCGAATCGAGCGGATCGGATGCCCGCCCTCCAGCAGCACGTCCACGTGATGGCGGAAGCCGTAGGCGACGGCCTCGAGCGTCGCGCGGAACAGATGGCCGCGGCGGTGCCCCAGCGTCAGGCCCGAGATCATCCCGCGCGCCTCGGCGTCGAAGATCGGGGTCTTCTCGCCCAGGAAATACGGGAGCACCACGAGGCCGTCCGCGCCGGGCGGTGTCGGCGCCGCCTCCGCGTCGAGCCGCGCATAGCGGTCCTCGCCGGGCCCCAGGTCGCGCGCGAACACCTCCGCGAACCACTTCACCAGGAGCCCGCTCGCAACCATGCAGCCGTTCAGGAGGAAGCGGTCGGGGAGATCGTGATAGTCGATGAAGAGCCGCGGGTCGGGCGCGAAGCGATCCACGCCGTAGAGCACGTCCCCACCGCCACCGATCTTCAGCACGAGCTCGCCGGGCCCCGATCCCGCGGCCACGGCGGCGGCGACGTGATCGGCGCTCCCCGCGATGACCGGCGTCCCCACTCTGAGCCCGGTGGATGCGGCGACGGCGGACGTCACCGCCCCGACCACCTCGTGAGCCGCGCGCACCGGCGGCAACCACGTCGCCGGCGTGCCCACCGCCGCGAAGGCCGGCGCATACCAGTCGTGCCGGCGCGCGTCCCAGAAGCCGGACTCCAGCGCCCAGTTCCGCTCGAGGCTCCACTCGCCGGTCAGCCGGTGGGTGACGAGGTCGTAGGAGCCGAGGATGCGCCGAATGCGCCGATAGACATCGGGCTCGTGGCGGCGGAGCCAGAGCAGGCGCGGCAGTACCAGCTGCTGCGAGATGGGCTGGCCCGTGGCGGCGAGAAAGTCCTCGGCGGACAAGCTCGCGCGCAGCGCGACGATCTCCGCGGCGCTCCGCGCGTCGTTCTGCTGGATGGAAGGGCGGAGCACGCGGCCCGCGTCGTCGAGGCAGATGAGGGCCGGCACCATCCCGCTCACTCCCACCATGCCGACGGCGTGGAGGGCCGTCTCGGCGCCGAGGCGGCGCACCGCCTCGACCGCGTTCGTCCACCAGCGCTCGGGGTCGCCCTCGGCCCAGCCGGGACGCGGCGCGAAGCCGTCGTGGGCGACGCTGGTGGTGGCCACGGCGCGGCCGCCCTCGTCGAGGACGATGGCCTTGACCGCGGTGGTGCCGATGTCGAGCCCGAGAACGCGCGCGTTCACGGGGCGGCAGTGTCCGCCGGGATCCGGCCGGCGTCAAGCCACGCGACGCGAGGCGCGACTAGCTCTGGCGATCGCGGTCCGGGCGGCCCCGACCGGGACCGCCACGATCGGCCCCGCGGTCCGGGGCGCCGCGCTCGCCCGGCGCGTCGCGGCGCGAAGCCGGCTGCACGCGTTCGGGCACGCGCTCCTGACGAGGCGCCTCGATGCGCGCGCGCGGCGCCTCCTGCTGTGGCGGCTGGATACGCGCCCGCGGCGGCTCTTGACGCTGCTGCCGCTCGGAGCGCTGATCCTGGCGCTGCTGCTGCTGGCCCGGTTGAGGCGCCCCGCCCGGCTGCTGCTGGATACTGGGCGGGGCCTGCGGCATGGGCACTGGCTGGCGCGGCGGCGCGGACTGACGCGGCTCGGGGCGACCCTGGTCCCGCTCACGCGGCGCCTGTCCGGGGGCGTTCACTGCCGGGGGTGCCGGCGGCACCGGCGGCGGCGCCACGCGCGGGGCCTGGCCAGGGGACGGGCTGGCCGGCGGCGTGGTCACGCGCGGGGCCTGGCCGTGCGGCGGCGCACCACCAGGAGTCGAGGGTGGGGGCGGCGGCGTGCTCCGTTCCACGTCGCGGCCCTGCTGGCGCTCGCGTCGTGGCGACTCTCCACGCTGTCCGTTCTCCTGGCGCGGACCCGACTCCGGGGTCGTCACGCGCGGCTGCGCGGGCGTCCCGGGTTGCGTGACGCTGCCGGGTTGCGGCGGCGTCGTGGCGCGCGGGTGGGCGGGCGCCCCGCCCGGTTGATTCGGCGTGGTGGCACGCGGGTGGGCGGGCGCCCCGCCCGGTTGATTCGGCGTGGTGGCACGCGGCGCCTGCGTGGCGTTCGGCGCGCCGCCGCCAGGCTCACCGGGCTCTCGCCGCGCGGACTGGCGTGGCGCTGGCACGATGCGCGGCGGCGCGGCGGCCTCGGCCGAGGGCCGCGCGCTGGTCAGGCCTTCGGCCCGTAGGGTGGGCGTCACGTCGCGCGGCGCGCGCGTGGCGACCACCGGGCGAGTCTCCATCGCGGCCGGCGGGCGCGGCGCGGAGCCGTTGGCCGGCGCCACGCTCGCGGCCACCGGGCGCACGTCGACGGCGCCCCGTACGGGCTGGAGCTCGCGCGCCTGGGTCGCGTTCACGCGCTCCACCCGGGCCGCGCCACGACCGAACTGATCGGACCGCACGCCCACCACCGCGTTGTTCACGGTCACGTTGCGGTACACGTTGATGTTGGTCACGTTCACGGTGGTGTTGCGATTCACCACGACGTTATTGACCACGCGGGGACCGCCCCAGCCGCGCCAGGTGGCGACGCCCACGAAGCCCGGCCGTCCCCACCACGGGACGATCGGCTCGCCCCAGGCCAGCGGCGCCCAGCACACGGGCCGCCCGAAGGACAGCGTCACGCCGCCGAGGAAGACGACGAGCGCCGGCGCCCACACCGGCCGCACGACGATCGGCCCCGGCGCCCACGCCCAGAAGTTGTTGACGAAGACCCAACGCCCGTAGTGGTACGGCGCCCAGCCCCACGGCGCGGTGTCGAGCCAGGTCCAGCCGAAGCGCGGGTCCCAGATCCAGCGGCCGGTGCTGTACGGCACCCAACCCGACGGCACTCCGCTCGGCACCCACACCGAGCCATAGGTCTCGACGGTGCGCCACGAGCCGTTGCGATCCAGCTCCTCGGCGCCGTAGACGCCGTTGCCGACGTGCTGCGTGCTTGCGGGCTGAATCATGTAGTCGGTGCGCTGGTAGTTCCAGCGATCCCACGTGGTGAGCTGGGGCGCGCCGCCCGTCTCCACCTGCGCGGTCTCGGTGCCCACCAGCCGCACTTCCTGGTTGTTGGCCACCGGCGTGGCCGCGCCGCCGGCGGGCGTCACGGTGGCGGAGCCGCTGCGATACGCGCGGAAGGTGGTGGTGTCGCCGTTGACGTCGAGCGGATAGTAGCCGGCCTTCTCGACCGTGAAGGCGCCGCCCGGCGTGGCCAGCTCCACGGTATGGCCGGGGGGCAGATCGCGGACGTCGAGCGCACCGTGTCCCGCGGTCACGCGGAACTGCACGAAGTCCGGCTCCTGGTTATCGAGGCTCACATGGGTGCCGGGGGCGGCGCGCATGAACGCGCGCGAGTCGAGCTGCAGCTCGACGGTGCCGCCGTTGCCCGTATAGAGGACGTCACCGGGGGCGAGCGGCGTATTCATGGCCGCGGGCGCCCAGTCGGTCGCGCCGGGACGCCAGAACGACACCTCCCCGTCGAGATAGCTGATGCGGATCGGCGTCACGTCCGCCGGCGTGGTCGCGGTCTCGGTCGTCTGCGCCTGGGCGCCCGGGGCGGGCGGGGGTGGCGGAGTGGTCGCGTCGGGGGCCGCCGCCGGAGGCGGAGGCGGCGGGGGAGGCGGAGGGGCCTGGGCAGTGGCCAGCCCAGGGGCAAGCCCTGGAATGACCATGACCACCACCAACAGTGCCGCCAGAACGCGTTTCGTTGCCATGGAGTCTCCTCGAGGCCGATCCGGGGCCTCTATCCACCTGACGTAACGGCTCTGACGTTTGTTTACTGGAACGGTATGACCTTCCGCCGAGTTATGCTCCCCCGGTGACCCTTCGCTGGGCAATGCTCGGCGTCATCTTTCTCACCCGTCTTTCCATGGGTATCCAGTTTCAGGCCATCGCCTCCGTCGCGCCACTCCTCGTCGGCGACCTCCGCATCAGCTACGGGCAGGTCGGCTGGCTCATGGGGCTGTTCATGCTTCCGGGCGCGGTCATTTCCTATCCCGGCGGCATGCTGGGCCGGCGCTTCGGCGAACGGCGTCTGGTGTTGCTGGGCCTGGCGCTGATGACCCTGGGCGGCCTCGCCACGGCGTCGAGCCATGGGTTCTCCCTCGCGGCCGTGGGCCGCGTCGTCAGCGGCACGGGCGGCGTGCTCCTGAACGTGATGCTCACGAAAATGGTCGCGGACTGGTTCGCCGGCCGCGAGCTCGCCACCGCGATGAGCGTGATGCTGACGTCGTGGCCGATGGGTATCGGCGTCGCGCTCGCGACGCTGGGCTCGCTGGCTGCCGCCACGTCGTGGCGCGTCGCGGGTCACGTGACCGTGCTCTTCATCGTCCTGGCCTTCGTGCTGATGCTCACGGTCTACCGCGATCCCCCGGGGCGCGAGACCGCGGCGCCCGTGGGCGCTGCGCTCCGCCCGCGCGAGCTCCGGCTCGCCATCCTCGCGGGGCTCGTCTGGGGGGTCTTCAACGCGAGCTACATCGTGTTCCTGAGCTTCACGCCGGGCTTCCTCGTGTCGAGGGGCCTCGCGGTGGGCACGGCGGGCGCGGTAACCAGCCTCGCCATCTGGGTCACACTGGCATCGGTGCCGCTGGGGGGCTTGCTCGCCGATCGCATGCGGCACCCCGACCGGCTCACCGTGGTCGGCTCGCTGCTGGCCATGGGCGCCATCGTGGCGCTGCCCTACACGGGAATGCCCGCCCTCACGTGCTTCCTGGTCGGCGTGCTGGCGGGCGCCCCACCAGGCGCGGTGATGACACTCCTGCCGAAGGCGCTGCCGCCCGCCGCGCTCGCGACCGGGCTCGGCGTCTACTACACGGTGTTCTACGCGGCGATGACGGTGGCGCCCGGGCTGGCGGGCATGCTGCGCGACTACACGGGCAGCGCATCGGCGCCGATCACGTTCGCGGGAATCTCGATCGCCGCGCCTATCCTGGCCCTCGCCGCCTTCCGGCGGCTCGAGCGCGGCTAGGGCGCCGCGGGCTCCGTTCGTCGACCGCTCTGCGCGCGGGCTCAGTCCTCGAGGGGACGAGCGCGGCGCGGGCGCGCGCGCCGCACGGGCTCGCGCTCCGCGCGGTGCAGCAGCTCGCACCAGGCCCGGTTGCCGTCGCCGCCGGCTTCGGCGCTCCCGAACAGGGTGCCGTTCGACGAGACCAGCGCGTCGTCCGCCCCCTCGCGCGCGGGCAGATGATCGTCGCACCATTGCACGTCGAGGACTTCGAGCAGGCTGTCGGCAAACGGCTCACAGCCGGGGCAATAGGAACGAGCGACAGGGGCCTTCTCAGGCGGGATGTCTGTCACGACCCGGGCCTCGAAATCTCCCGAAGACGTTAACCATCTGTGCGACTCATGCTAGCAGGCGGTCTTCACTAGTCAAAAGAAAATGGTAGGCTCGCGCCATGGCCACCCCTGACATCCTCCCGTTCGCCAGCGTACGAGGCTCCTGGGGCGCGATGGGCGAGCAAGTCGGCCAGATCTTCGCCCCGCTCATCGGCGACCATCTCGACGCCTGGATCGCCCACGTCACGCACGAGACCGGCACGCCGCGCCACGCGGTGGTGGCCGCAGCCCGGCCCTACGCCGAGCCCATCCAGGCCCACGCGCCCTTCCTATGGGAAGAACTCGAGGGCATGGCTCGGGGATCCGGGATCCCACTGGACGAGCTGCTCGTGCTGCAGGCGCGCGCCGAGGTGCTGCGCGCCAAGCGGCCGCCCAAGGCACCGCCCGTCGAGCCTCCGGCCGAGTGCACCACCTTCGCGCTGAGTGGCCATCGCGCCGAGGGCGGCCATGTCCTCTTCGGCCAGAACGTGGACCTGACCCCGTTCCTCGAGGCGTACGGCGTGATCGTCCGGCAGCACCCGAGAGAGGCGCCCGCCACGCTCATGTACACGACGGCAGGCCTCCTCGGGCACAACGGCCTGAACGAGGCCGGCGTGGGCGTCTGCGCCAACTTCGTGGACGACCCGACCGGCTGGGGCGAGGGGCTCCCGCGCTATCTCCTCTCGCGTCTGGCCCTCCGCGAGGAGAGCGCGGAGGCCGCCCTCGCCGCCGCGATGCGGCCGCCCCGCGCGGCCTCGCGCAATCTGCTCGTGGCCGACGCCCGCGGCGAGCTGCTGGATGCCGAGCTGTTGCGCAAGGAGGCGGGGATCATCCGCGGGCGGGACGGGCTGCTCGTGCACGCCAATCACCTGGAGGCGCCCGAGCTTCAGGGTTATGAGACGCCCAGCGAGAACTCCCTCCGCCGCCGTGAGCGCCTGGAGTCCCTTCTCACGGCGGGCGCCGACCCTCTCGATGTCGCCGACGTGCGGCAGGTCTATCGCGATCACGCGAACGCGCCGCACAGCCTCTGCGCGCACCCCTTCCCCGGACGCAACGTGCAAACCGTGGTCTCGGTGATCGGCGATCTCGGCCGCCTCGAGCTTCACGCGGCCAAGGGCGCCCCCTGCCGGGCCGTCTATGCCACCTACACCGTCGCCACGTGCCAGACCGGCGCGCTCTCGGTGACGGTGCGCGACGAGTACCAGCCCGCCGACGTCTGATGCGCGTGCTCAGCGCGCTGCCTCAGCACGACCTCACCGAGGTGCCGGCGGCGGCGCGCGCCGCCGAGGAAGCCGGCTACGACGGCCTCCTCACCATGGAGAACCAGAACGAGCCCTTCCTGGCGCTCGCGGTGGCCGCGGTGAGCACGCGCCGGGTGACGCTCGGCACCGCGGTGGCGATCGCGTTCCCGCGGAGCCCGATGGTGGTGGCGAACGCGTCGTGGGATCTCCAGATCGCCTCGCGCGGCCGCTTCGTGCTCGGTCTGGGTCCACAGATCCGCGCCCACAACGAGCGGCGCTTCTCCGTGCCGTGGAGCCCGCCGGTGCCGCGGCTGCGCGAATACGTGCAGGCCCTCCGCGCGATCTGGCGGGCCTGGGAGCAGGGTGGACCGCTCCGCTTCGAAGGCCAACACTACCGCTTCACGCTGATGACGCCCAACTTCACCCCGCGTTCGATGGGCCAGCCCATGGTGCCGGTCACCATCGCCGCGGTCGGGCCGCACGCGCTGCGGCTGGCCGGGGAGGTGGCGGACGGCGTGCGTCTCCACGGCTTCTGCACGCGCACGTATCTCGACGAGGCGGTGCTCCCGCGGCTCCAGGAGGGCATGAGCGCGAGCGGGCGCAAGCGCGAGCACTTCGAGATCTCGGGCGGCGGCTTCATCGCCACGGGTCCGGACGCCGCCGCGGTGGCCAAGGCCTTCGAGTGGGTGCGCTATCGCGTGGCGTTCTACGCCTCGACGCCGGCCTACTGGCCGGTGCTGGCGCCCCACGGTCTCGAGGACCTGGGCGCCAAGCTCAACACCATGACCAAGGCCGGTCAGTGGGACCGCATCGCCGCCGAGGTTCCGGACGACGTCGTGCACCTCTTCGCCGCCGTCGGGACGCACGCCGAGCTCACCGCGGCGATCGCCCGGCGCTTTGGCGGGGTCGCCGACGGCGTCTATGCCCGCGCCGCAGAAGGGGACGCCGCCTTCCTGCCCCCTGACCTCCTCCAGGACATTCGCCGCATTCCCAGTCCCTTCCAGGGGCATCGGACGAGCTGGAGCGCCTGATCCGTGCATAGCGCGACGCTTCACTGGGCATCCATCCACCCGGCGTGGGGCGTAGGACCGGGTGAGGCCATGGACACCATGCCGGCGCCCGCCACGTTCGACCTCGACACCTGGGTGAGCCGCTCGGGCGCGCTGGATCTCGAGGCGGTACCCTGGGGGGACGTGGCGCGTTATCCGCTGGCCTCTGACGCGGTCCGCGCCCTCCGCTACATGCAAGACGTCGAGAGCCACACGATCATCTATCTGCGCTCGCTCCTGGCCACCCGCGCCATCGACGATCCCGAGGTGGCCACGTTCCTCGCGTGCTGGCTCCACGAGGAGACCTTCCACGGGCTGGCGCTCGCGCGCTTCCTGGAGGCCGCGGGCTATCGCGTGGATCCGCGCCCTCAGGGCCGGAGCCGTGAGCCCCTTCTGAAACGTCTCGAGTCCGCCGCCACCGCGATCCTGTCTCGGGCGTGGCCGGACTTCTGCGCGGTGCACATGACGTGGGGCGCCATCAACGAGCTGACCACACTGACCGGCTATCGCCGGCTGGCCGCGGTGGCCGGCCACCCCGTCCTGTCCGAGCTCCTGCGTCGAATCACCGCTGACGAGTCCCGGCACTTCTTCTTCTACTATCGCCAGGCCGACATCCGCCTGCGGCGGCCGGGGGCGGCGCGCATCGCGCGCCTGCTCGTCGATTGCTTCTGGGCGCCCGTCGGCAGCGGCGTGCAGCCGCGCGAGGAGATCGAGTTCCTTGCCGGCTATCTCTTCGGCGGCGATGAGGGCCGCGCGGCGGCCCGGAAGGTGGACGACACCATCCGGCGCCTACCCGGTTTCGCCTCGGTGCAGCTGCTCGAGGCGTGGATCCATAATGAGGCGAGCCGTCGTGACCAGGCGGGCCACAGGGCTCCGGCAAGCCTCCAAGGAGACCGGCATGACCACCGCGACCACTGAGCGAGGGGCGATCTCCCACTACCGCACATACGCGCCCCGGCCCTTCACGCGGGCCGAGCGGGACTCCGTCACCGTTCTCTTCGGCGGGCTGCACTGGCGCGTGGAGCGGATCCTCCAGGCCGTGCTGGAGAGCGGCGGCAACAAGGCGGAGATCCTCCCTGTCGCCACCAAGGACGACCTCCTCACCGGACGCGAGACCGCCGACATCGGCCAGTGCTGCCCGACCAGCTTCACCACCGGCAATCTCGTGAACTTCCTCAAGAAGAAGTCCGGCGAGATCGGCGCCGAGGAGGTCAACAAGAAGTACGTGTATCTCACCGCGGGCTCCTGCGGCGCGTGCCGCTTCGGCCAGTACCACCAGAGCTACGAGCTGGCCCTGCGCAACTCCGGGCTCGAGGCCTTCCGCATGTTCCTTCTCGCCCAGGATCAGCTGGACCAGAAGGCGGCGATGGGTGAC